>JBDTXT010000318.1:0-3867 GCA_040006035.1 Pseudonocardiales bacterium
TGGCGGCTACCGGCGCGCCGATCATGCTGACCCTGGTATTGGCGTTAATCGTCACCGTCGCAGGATTGTTGACACTGCGTTGGGGCAAGGTTCGCCGCGGGCAGTAATTGCGCTAGAACGAACGCTGATTGGTGCCACTGCGAACCGCCGTGGCACCAATCGTCGTTCCAGCAGTCGAAAGGAACGTAAGGTAGTCGTATGGGTCTCACCCTGCTGGAGTTCGTCGCGCTGTTCGTGACGGTCATGTTCCTCAGTTATGTGGTGATGATTCTGCTGCCGTTCCTGCGCCGAGCCCGCACCGAGCCAGGAAATTCGGCCGATTTTGACTGGCACTTTTTTATCCCGGCCCGGGACGAGGAAGCGGTAATCGAAACCACGCTGGCCCGTTGTCAGCGGGATTTTCCCGCCGCGCATTTGTGGGTGATCGACGACGCGAGCGAGGATCGGACCGCCGAATTGGTGCACGCCGCGGCGTCCGCCGATCCCCATGTCCATCTTGTGCAGCGGCAACTGCCCGAGGCTCGGATCGGCAAGGGTCTGGCCTTGAACAGCGCTTACCGGGCACTGGACGAATGGCTGCCGCCCGGCGCTGACCGCACCCGCACCATCGTTGTCGTCCTGGACGCCGACGGGCGAATGGCTCCTGACGCCCTCAGCTACGTCAGCTCGGAATCGGTGTTCGGAGACGCCCAGGTGGGCGCGGCGCAGATCGCCGTCCGGATGGAGAACCGCGACGACCTCGGCGATGTCGCGACCGTCTCGCGAGCCGGCCCAGGTTTCTCCAAGTTCCTGGTGCGTATGCAGGACCTCGAGTTCATGACGTCGATGTCTGCCATGCAGTTGCTGCGGGAACGCACCGGCTCGGTCGGTATGGGGGGCAACGGCCAGTTCAGCCGGCTGACTGCGCTCGATGAGATCGCCCAGCGTTACGACCAGCCGTGGCACGGTGCGCTGCTCGAGGACTACGAACTGGGCCTGCACATCCTGCTCGTGGGTTACCGCAACCGATTCGTCTACGACACGCACGTCGATCAAGAAGGTCTGGTATCCGCGCGGCGCTTCGTCGCGCAGCGCGCCCGCTGGACCCAGGGCACGATGCAATGCTCGTCCTACATCGGTGACATCATCCGGTGCCCGAATCTCAGCAACGCCGGGGTCGTCGAATCCTGCTACTTCCTCATCACGCCATGGCTGCAGGTGATCGGGGTGCTGCTGTGGCCGGTGCTGTTCGTCGTCACCTGCGTCAAGGCGTTCCAGTTCCCGGACGGCGCCGGGGCATTCGTCAACGAGTTCTGGCCGATCGCCTTGCTGGCGTTCTTGTTCGGCGCCTTGCCGTTCGTGTTGTGGGGCCCGGTCTACCGTCGGGTAGCCGAGCCGAGGCTCAGCCGTACCGGGTCGTGGCTGCTCGGCTTCGGAAACGCCGTGTACTTGCTCTACACCTACGTATCGACCGTCCGGGCGATGACGCGCTTTGCCATCGGTCGTGGCAACTGGGTGAAGACCCTACGAAACTCCGAAGCGGTCATCCGCGGCTCGGTGGCCAGCGATGTCTAGCCCGAATCTGACCGGGCAGGTAATCGGCGACACCAGTGGGCGCCTGCCGGCGCTGCACCACACCCTGCCGGTCTGGGAACCCAACCAGCCGATGCGACCGCGTTCGACGCCGCAACTGATCGCCGGCGTGTTGATGTTCGCCGCGGCGTTCTGGCTGGCCTTCGCGGACACCACCTTCCGCAAGTTCGAGGCCATGCTGGCAACTCCGATCACCGGGCTGTTCACCGGTAACCACGGTGCGGTCCGATCTGATGACATCGTCTTCTTCGCGCTCGGGACCAGGCGAGCCTTCGGCCTTCAGATCACCAACGAATGCACGTCGGCCCTGCTGTTGATCCCGCTCCTGGTCATGATGGGCGCGTTCACGATATTCAGCCGAGTTCCACTACGGCGCGATTTGCTGGCCCTGGCCGCAGGTGGCCTTCTGATGATGGTCGTGAACATTTTCCGGGTGGCAGGTATCGGCTTCTCGACCTACCACTGGGGGCTGGATCCGGGTTACAAGTACAGCCACGTGTTCGTCGGCTCCGCCTTCTCGCTGGTCGGCTTCGTCGGTGCGATGCTCGTCGCGCTGTGGGTTCTCGTGCGCACCGAGCGGATGAATCAGTCGCCGGCGCTCGACGGATCGGCGCCAGACCCTTCCGCCGACACCGCCGAACCGTCCCAGAGACCGCCAGGATCCCACCGGGCCGGGTCCAGTTCGCGGGCGGCGCGCCGGCGGCGGCCGCGGCCAGGACCCGACGTGGTTATGCCAGAAGAACGTGACCGACGTGCGTCTGAGTGACGTCACCCGCGCGGCTCGGTCATAGGCCCAGTCCGCCGCGGGCACCTACCGTTCGGGAGTAGTAGTGTCGCCGTCGAAAGGTCTTGTCATGCCCGCACCCCGCCCCGCCTGGAGCGATGAGGACATCGAGGCGTTCCGTGAGCTCGCCCGATCGTTCTTCGACAAGGAGTGCGCGCCCAACGAGGACCGCTGGTGCGAGCAGCAGCACGTCGACCGAGAGGTGTGGCTCAAGGCCGGCGAACTGGGCCTGCTCTGCCCGTCTGTCCCGACTGAGTACGGCGGCGGCGGTGGGACGTTCGCGCACGAGGCGGTGATGGCCGAGGAGCAGGTCCGCGCGGCGGCACCCAGTCTCGGCACCACGGTGCACAGCACGATCGTCGCCCACTACATCAACTCCTACGGCACCGAGGAGCAGAAACACCGCTGGCTGCCCAAGCTCGCCACCGGTGAGCTGGTCGGCGCGATCGCGATGACCGAACCGGGCACCGGCTCGGACCTGCAGTCGATCAAGGCCAAGGCGATCAGGGACGGCGACGAGTACGTGGTCGACGGCTCGAAGACATTCATCTCCAACGGCCTGCTGGCCGAACTCGTGATCGTGGTGGTCAAGACCGACCCGGACGATGCGGCGGCCGGCATCTCGCTCGTGGTCGTCGAGACAGACGGCGCCGCCGGATTCGCACGGGGCCGGGTGCTGAAGAAGATCGGGCAGCACGGGCAGGACACGGCCGAGTTGTTCTTCTCCGGCGTGCGGGTGCCGGCGGCCAACCTGATCGGCGAGGTAGAGGGGCAGGGTTTCATCCAGCTCATGCAGCAGTTGGCGCAGGAGCGACTCGTGCTCGCGGTCGGGGCCGTGGCGGCGATCGAGTGCGCGGTGACGGCCACGATCAAATACACCAAGGAGCGGGAGGCATTCGGGCGTCCCGTCTTCAACTTCCAGAACACCAAGTTCAAGCTGGCCGAAGCCGCGACCACGGCCAAGATCGGCCGCGTCTTCCTCGACGACTGCGTGGTCAAGCACATCCGAGGCGAGCTCGACATCCCCACCGCATCGATGGCCAAGTGGTGGCTGTCCGAGCAGCAGTGCCAGGTCGCCGACGAGTGCCTGCAACTGTTCGGCGGCTACGGCTACATGGCCGAGTACCCGATCTCGAAGATGTTCACCGACTCGCGGATCCAGAAGATCTACGGCGGGACCAACGAGATCATGAAAGAGATAATCTCGCGGTTCCTTTGAGATGCAGGAGTTCCCGCACGGGTTACGTGCGGCCGCAGGCGGCCCACGGCGGCACCGGGTCAGACGGCCCGCGCTTGACGAGGCGGCCGTGCTGGTGCTGATGCGGGTCCCACTGCCAAGTGTGCGAGACCAAGCGCGTGCGGCCCTTGGTCCACTCCGTCCATCGGTGCAGATGCGGCCAACCCTCGTGATCGACGACGAGCTGGCAGCGCAGGCCGGCATCTTGGGACAGGCACCGGCGACTGTTGGCCTCGGCGGTGAGGCGTGCATCAAGTTCATCAGGCACTGTCGG
>JBDTXT010000319.1:0-3866 GCA_040006035.1 Pseudonocardiales bacterium
CAACTGATCCATGATGACCAGGTCCCACTTCTCCCAACCACCAGAGAGGCTTGCCCACGTCGTTCGCTGGGCATCTCGGATGTCGTCGGCGCTTGCCATCGGCCCTCCCGCTCTTGCCAGGTCCTTCGTACACGATGACGCATGCAGCCTCGAGGCGATCGCCTCGAGGTCAACTACGCCGTCGGCGTACTCCTCGAGTGCACCCCGGTCGAGGACTGGCAGGCGAGCTGGGCGTCATCTTCGCCGGCCGGCGGCGGTCACCGCCCGCTGCAGCAGGATGAACACGAGAAGCAGCCCGCCGACGACGATCCGGCTCCACCACGACGAAAGCGTGCCGTCGAATTGGATGAGCGTCGAAATCAGACCGACAACCAGGACGCCGAGCACCGTACCGAAAACATAGCCGACACCGCCCGTCAGCAATGCGCCGCCGATGACGACGGCCGCGATCGCATCGAGTTCGAGCCCCTGCCCGTGCAGTGGATTTCCAGAGAGCAGGTTGAGGGCGAACAGCAGGCCACCGAGTGCTGAGCAGAAACCGCTCACGGTGTACACGAGGATCCGCGTCCGCGCGACGGGAAGGCCCATCAGCACCGCCGAGTCCTCGCTGCCGCCAACCGCGTAAACGGTGCGGCCGAAGCGCGTCGCATACAGGATGTACGCCGCGACCGCGACGACAACCACAGCGATGATCACGCTCGGCGCGACGTGCGTCCCACGTGCCAGGTGGATCTTCGATTCCCCCATACGTACGAGGAACTTGTTGCGGATAGCGATGCGGTCAGTGCTGATCACTGTGGACAGGCCGCGCGCAAAGAACATGCCGGCCAGGGTCACGATGAAAGGCTGGATCTCGAAGAAGTGGATGATCGCCCCCATCAGCGCACCGAGAAGTGCGCCGAACAGGAGCACCAGCGGGATCGCGACGAACGCGGGCCAATGCAGGTTCTCGGTCATGCTGGCCAGCAGCAACGACGTCAGCGCGACGACTGCACCGACGGACAGATCGATGCCGCCGGTGAGGATGACGAAGGTCATCCCGACCGCAACGACGAGCAGCGCAGCGTTGCTGATGAACAGGTTTGCGACCACCTGCGTAGAGCCGAAGTGGTTGTATCGCTGCGCGCCCCAGCCGAACATGATCACGAGCAGCACGAGGGTAGCCAGCACCGACATGTGCTGCGGCCGCACGCGAAAGGCGGAACCCGGTCGGGCGGCCGATTTCTGCTCCACGACGTCACCCGGGGTCGTGATCATGCGGTCGCTCCGACGCCCGGCAGATCGCCCGGCAGATCGCCGGACGGCTCGCCCGGCGGCTTGCCGCGAATGCGCCAGCCGAAGACCTTGCTCCGGAATGCGGGCGACTGCAGCAGGAAGATGAAGGTCACGACGACCGCCTTCACCAGCCGGATCTCCTCAGGCTTGACGCCGTGGAACAGGATCGTCGTCTCGAGTGTCTGGATCACGAGGGCACCGATCACGGTTGCCCCGAGGGAGAACCGGCCGCCCAATAGGGAGGTGCCGCCGATGACGACGGCAAGGATGGCGTCGAGTTCGAAGAACAGCCCGGCGTTGTTGCCGTCGGCGCCCGAGATGTTGGCGCTGATCATCAGACCCGCGATTCCGGCGCACAGCCCGGAGAAGATGTAGGCCAGCCAGATGATGCGCCTGGATCTGACACCGGCCAGCCGGCTCGCAACGGCATTGCCGCCGACAGATTCGATCAGCAGCCCGAGCGCCGAACGCCGGATGACCACAGATGCGACGACGAACATCCCGAGCGAGATGAAGATGTCTGCCGGCAGGCCGAACCAGTAGCCCGATCCGATCACTTTGTACGGCGAACTGTTGACCGTGACGATCGCGCCATTCGTGATCAGCTGGGCCAGACCGCGCCCTGACACCAGCAATATGAGCGTCGCGACGATGGGTTGGATCCCGACGACGGCGACCAGGAATCCGTTCAGCGCCCCGAGCAGCATCGCGATGACGAGCGCAACGCCGATCGCGAGCAGCACGCCGCCGGCGGAGTTCTGGTCGTGCAGATGGCTGATTCGCAGGCAGGCGACCGCGCCGCTGATGGCCGCCAGGGACCCGACGGAGAGGTCGATGCCTCCGGTCGCGATCACCACCGTCATCCCGAGCGCGATCAGCACCAGGGGCGCGCCGTTGAGCAGTACGTCGACCAGGTTGCCGTACAGATGCCCGTGCAGGACGCCGATCTTGAAGAACTTCACATTCAGCACGACATTCGACAGCAGAAGCGCTGCCCAGATCGCGAACGGCCAGAACAGCCGGTGCCTGGTAACGCTCATGTGTGCGTCCCGCTGGCGATCGTCTCCAGCAGGGTGTCGATGTCCGCATCCTCGTTGGCCATCTCGGCAACCAGCACCCGATCTCGCAGCACCGCGATCCGATGGCTCATCCGCAGCACCTCCTCGAGCTCCGCGGAAATGAAAAGCACCGCCATGCCTCCTGACGAGAGCGTCACGACGAGCCGCTGGATCTCCGCCTTCGCCCCGACGTCGATGCCGCGGGTCGGCTCGTCCAGGATCAGCAACTTCGGTTCGGTGATCAGCCAGCGGGCGAGCAGGACCTTCTGCTGATTGCCGCCACTGAGATTGCCGACCCGCATCTCCGGATCGGCCGGCTGAATGCTCAGCGCCTTGATGTACTTGAGGACCAATTCATCCTGCCGACGCCGGGACAACGGCCGCACCCAGCCGCGCGAGGCCTGCAGCGCAAGGATGACGTTCTCGCGGACGGTGAGATCAGGGACGAGCCCCTCGGTCTTGCGACTCTCCGACAGAAATGCGATGCCGTTGTCCATCGCGACGCGCGGCGACTTCATCGCCACCGCTTTGCCGCGCACCTGCAACGAGCCGGCGTCCGCACGGTCTGCTCCGAAGAGCAGCCGCGCGACCTCGGTGCGGCCCGACCCCAGCAGCCCGGCGAGGCCGACAACCTCTCCGTCGTAGATCTTCAGCGAGAACGGCTCGATCGAACCCTTGCGCGACAACTTGTCGGCGGAGATGAAGACCTCTTGCCCTGCAGCCCTTTCGGCCTGCTTCGACTGCGTTTCCAGCCGGTCGAGTACCTCGAGTTCCTTGCCGATCATGCGAGTGACGAGTTCGACCTTGGTGATGTTCGCTGTCTGGTACTCCCCCACCAGCCGCCCGTTGCGCAGCACCGTCATCCGGTCCGCGATCTCGAACACCTGGTCGATGAAATGCGAGACGAACAGAATGGCGATGCCCTCGTCGCGCAGTCCTCGAATCACCCGGAAGAGCTGCTCCACTTCGCCGCTGTCGAGGCTCGATGTGGGCTCATCGAGGACGAGCACACGGGCATCGATGTCGATCGCCCGGGCAATCGCGACCATCTGCTGTACGGCTATCGAATGCGCGCCCAGAAGTGTCGAACTATCGAGGTCGATGTCCAGCCGCTGCAACAGTGCGCGCGAGCGACGCCGCATCTCGCCCCACCGGATCCGGCCGAGCCGGCGCGGTTCCCGGCCGATGAAGATGTTCTCCGCGACGGACAGATTCGCGCAGAGGTTGACCTCCTGATAGACGGTGCTCACACCGGCGTGTTGAGCCTGCAGCGGGGTGGAGAAGCTGACCGGCACCCCACCGAGTTCGATGCGGCCGGTGTCGAAACCGTGCACCCCTGTCAGGACCTTGATGAGCGTGGACTTTCCGGCCCCGTTCTCCCCCATGAGAGCGTGCACTTCACCAGGGAAAAGCCGGAAGTCGACGTCGATGAGCGCTCGCACGCCGGGGAAGCTCTTCGAGATGTGAGTCATCGCGAGAATCGTGTGCGGCGGTTCGGACATCGCTCCCTTTCGGCTGTGAGTTGGTGGGTCG
>JBDTXT010000320.1:0-3811 GCA_040006035.1 Pseudonocardiales bacterium
CGTCGTGGAAGACGACGTGGCCGTGGGTGTGCCCCGGTGTCGCGATCACCCGCAGCGTGCGGGTCTTCAACTCGACGTCGATGCCGTCGGGCAGCCAGCGGTCCGGGTCTTCCCAGTTCGTCAGTTCGGGATCGCCGTGCCACTGGGCCAGCTGCTTGGACAGCTCGACGGCACCCGCTTCGAAGAGGGTCGCGATGTTGGGGTGGACGGTGATGGTCCTGATCGCGTCGAGGGAGGCTCGCTCGCCCTCGCCGAGCGCGACCGAGGTGCCGAGCGCGCGGCGCACAGCGATGGCTTGGGTGTAGTGGTCGCGGTGGATGTGGGTCACCAGAAATTCGCGTACGTCGCCTAGGCCGTAGCCGATCTCAGACAGGGATTCGGTGAGCAACTCCTCGGCTTCAGCCAGTGCCCAGCCGCCGTCGATCATGACGACCTCGTCGCCGTCGGCGATGGCGTAGACGTTCACGGCTTTGAGGTAGTCGCCCGGCAGGGGCAGCGGGATCCGGTAGACGCCCGGGGCTTCCTCGTGTGCCCCCGGCTGCACCCAAGCGTTTCGGTCCATGTTCTGCACCGTAGGTGCGGCCGCGTTGCAGCGGGGGGCCGAGGCGGCGTGGATCACTCCGCGCTCGGTACTACTTTCCGGTCGGCGCGCAGCACTTCGTACTCGACCTCGCCCTGTTCGGTGCCCTCGATCGGGTCGTCCCAGGTGACGTGGAAGGTGCGGACGTGCCGCATTCCGACGTTCTCCATCACCCGCCGCGACGCCGCATTGACCGCCATCGTCTCGGCGAAAACGCGGTGAACTCCCTCGTCGGCGAACGCCTTGTCGATCAGTGCCCGAGATCCCTCTGTCGCGTAGCCGTTGCCCCACGCTTCGCGGCGCAGTCGGTAGCCGAGTTCAAGGCCCTCGCGGTCGTCCTTCGGTGGATCGAGGGAGAACCAGCCGACGAACGCGCCGCTGGACTTCTCAACCGCGGCCCACCGCCCCCAGCCCGGGGGGCGGGTGTATTCGTCGAGGATGCGCGGCAGGAGCTCGTTCTCGATCTTCTCTCTCGGGGTGGGGACGCCGCCGGTGAGCAGTCGCATGACGTCGGGATCACTGTCGAGTTCGACGAGGTGGTCGAGATCGGCCGCGGTGAACCTGCGCAGGACCAGTCGGTCGGTTTCCAAGACGATGTCCACGGTGGGATTCTCGCGGATGCGGTGATTAGTTCGCACCCCTTGACCGGGGCAGCTTCTTAGAGCGCCGTAAGCCCAGCTGTCATTACCCGGCCCAACCGCGAACACTGAGTCCAGACATGACTTCCACGCAAACGCACACGCCAGCCCGCGCCCAGACCCCGCAGCCCCATCCCGCCAGGTCTGCCCGCCTCCAGCTCTCCGCCACCCAGCTCATCGCGAGCGCACTCGCTGCAGTAACCGCGACCATCGCCGCCTCGTACCTCGGTGTCAGCGGCACCGTGATCGGCGCCGCCATCGCCAGCGTGGTCACCGTCACCGGCAACGCCGTCTACGGCCACTCCCTGCACCGAACCAGCGAGCGCGTCCGCACGGTCGTCCCCACGACCGCCCGCTGGTTGCCGCCGGTGCACCCCGACCTAGACCCGCCGCCGGTACCCGCCGAGCCGCTGCCTCGCGCGCCGCTCACGCGCAAGCTCGCGCTCGCAGCCGTCGCGGTCTTCGCCACCGTGCTCGCACTTGTCACCAGCGTCGAACTCATCGCCGGCCACCCGCTCAGCGATCTGCTGCGCGGCACCTCGAGCCAGGGGACCACCGTCTTCGGCACCCAGCCGGAATCCAGCAACGAGCCGGCCCAACCGGCGCCAACGGTGACCCAGACCGTCGTGCCGAAGGTCGTCCTCACTACGCCCACCGTGACGCAGACGGCCCCCGCCGTCACCAAGACGGCCACCCCGACCGTCACCCCGTCCCCGCCGACCACGACGCCATCGCCCACCGCGACCACGCCACCGCCCACCGCACCGCCGCCCACCGCGTAGCACTGGCCTGTTCGGCGCACGTGGCTCCCGTAGTCTGGGTGCCATGTGCGGCATCGTCGGTTACGTCGGGCCCCGCTCAGCTCTGGACGTCGTGGTCGAGGGGCTGCGCCGCCTGGAATACCGCGGCTACGACTCAGCCGGTGTCGCCATCATCGACGAGGGGGAGCTGCAGATAGCCAAGAAGGCCGGCCGCATCGAGAATCTCGATAAGGAACTGGCCACCCGCACCATCGCTGGTCACACCGGCATGGGGCATACCCGCTGGGCGACGCACGGCGCACCGAATGACCGCAACGCACACCCCCACGTCGACGGCAGCGGTCGGATCGCCGTCGTGCACAACGGAATCATCGAGAACTTCAGCGTGCTGCGCACCGAGCTCGAGGCCGCCGGGGTCGAGCTCGTCAGCGAAACCGACAGCGAGACCGTGGCCCACCTCGTCGCGGCACACCTCGCCGCGAACGGCGGCTCACTCGCCGAGGCCGTCCGGGCGATCTGCAACCGCCTCGAGGGTGCGTTCACCCTCGTCCTCATCGATGCCGAGCAGCCCGACGTCGTCGTCGCGGCGCGACGCAACTCGCCCTTGGTGCTCGGCGTCGGCGACGGCGAGACCTTCCTCGGCAGCGACGTCGCCGCCTTCATCGAGCACACCCGCGAAGCGGTCGAGCTCGGCCAGGACCAGATCGTCGAGATCCGCCGCGACGGCTACACGATCACCGGCTTCGACGGAACCGCCGCGGTGGGCAGGCCGTTCCATATCGACTGGGACCTCGCCGCCGCCGAAAAGGGTGGCTACGACTACTTCATGCTCAAGGAGATCGAAGAACAACCCAGCGCAGTCCGCGACACCCTGTTCGGCCACCTGGTCGACGGCCAGATCATGCTCGACGAGCAGCGCCTGGATCGCCAGGACCTGCGCGACATCGACAAGGTCTTCATCGTCGCGTGCGGCACGGCCTATCACGCCGGGCTCATCGGCAAGCAGGCCATCGAGCACTGGACGCGCATCCCGGTCGAGGTCGAGATGTCCTCGGAGTTCCGCTACCGCGACCCGGTGCTGAGCCGACAGACACTCGTCGTCGCGATCAGCCAGTCCGGCGAGACGGCCGACACGCTCGAAGCCGTCCGGCACGCCCGCGAGCAGAGCGCCAAGGTCCTGTCGATCTGCAACACCAACGGTGCCCAGATCCCCCGTGAATCCGACGCCGTGCTCTACACGCACGCCGGCCCTGAGATCGGCGTCGCCGCCACCAAGACGTTCATGGCCCAAGTAGCCGCGGTCGAACTGGTCGGACTCGCGCTGGCCCAGGCCCGCGGCACGAAGTACGGCGACGAGATCGCCGCTGAGTTCGATGCCCTCTCGGCCATTCCGGAGCAGATGGCCGTCACCCTCGCGCTGGTCGAGCCGGTGCGTGAGTTGGCCCGTGAGATAGCCGCGGCCAAGGCGATCCTGTTCATCGGTCGCCACGTCGGATACCCGGTGGCGTTAGAAGGCGCGCTCAAGCTCAAGGAGCTTGCCTACATGCACGCCGAGGGGTTTGCAGCGGGCGAGCTCAAGCACGGCCCGATAGCCCTGATCGAGGACGGCCTACCCGTCGTCGTGGTGATGCCCTCGCCCATCGGGAGACCGGTGCTGCACCAGAAGATGCTGAGCAACGTCGCCGAGGTCAAGGCCCGGGGTGCACGCACCATCGTGATTGCCGAAGTGGGCGACACCGCGGCGCGCGAGCACGCCGACCACCTGATCCAGGTGCCGGCCGTGCCCACCCTGCTCTCGCCGTTCGTGACGACGATCCCGCTGCAGGTGCTGG
>JBDTXT010000321.1:0-3808 GCA_040006035.1 Pseudonocardiales bacterium
TGTGCGCCCGGCAGGATTCGAACCTGCAACCTCTTGATCCGTAGTCAAGTGCTCTATCCGTTGAGCTACGGGCGCTGGATGTACCGACCGGCGAGTCTACCGGGTCAGGATCGCGCGACCCGACGGAGTTGTCGGGGCAGGCAGCGGAGGCTCCGGGATTCGAACCCGGGATGGGCTTGTGACCCAAACCGCATTAGCAGTGCGGCGCCATAGACCAGACTAGGCGAAGCCTCCTGGGGCCAGCGCAGCACACCGAACGCGCTGAAGAGCCACCGGGCGCAAAGCCTACAAGGTCTCGACGGGCACTCAAAACGAGCAGCCTGCGCGCATCTAATCCCGGCCGAGCAGCTGCTTGAGCCGGTGCGGCCGGACGATGAACGCCTCGGCCTCCAGGGCCGCGACCGCGATCCGGGGAATGTCCCGGGTCGACGGGAAGGAGATGAAGCGCGGCTCCCAGTACGGCCGGAACTTCACATTGAAGCGGTACAGCGTCTCGATCTGCCACCACCGCGACACGAAGATCAACACCCAGCGCCATGCCCGCAGGATCGGCCCGGCGCCAATGCGCTCTCCTCGCTCGAGGGCGTCGCGGAATACGGCGAAGTTGAGGGACACCCGGCGGATACCGATCTCCGGGGCGTGCTCCATCAATCTGGTGATCATGTATTCGTTGAGGCCGTTGTCCGAGCTCCTGTCGCGCCGCATGAGGTCCAGTGACAAGCCGTCACAGCCCCACGGCACAAAGTGCAGCAGTCCGGCCAGGGTCCCGTCGTGATGTGCGGTGACGACGACGCAGTCCTTGTCGGCCGGATCGCCGATACGCGACAGCGCCATTGAGAAACCACGCTCGACCGCATCGCCTCGCCACGCCTCGGCGGCGCGAACGAGGTCGGCCAACTCGAGTGGCTCGAGCGCGTGGACCCGGCGAACTTTCACCTCGTAGCCGGCTCGGCACACGCGGGTGACCGCTTGTCGCACCCCGCGCATCGGGCGCCCTTCGAGCGTGAAGTCCGAGACGTCGACGATGGCCTCGTCGCCCAGAGCGAGCGCGGACAGATCCATCTCGCGCTTGAAGATGGTGGCGCCCTGCTCGCTGCAGCCCATCACGGCGGCCGTCCAGCCGTACTCCTCGACGAGGTTGCGGTAGGCCGCCATCGCACCCGGCCACGCCTCCGGGTCCCCGATCGGGTCGCCGCTGGCCAGCGCCACGCCCTGCACCACGCGGTAGGTGATCGCGGCCTTTCCGGTCGGCGACCACACCACCGACTTGTCCCGCCGCAGCGCGAAGTACCCGAGTGAGTCGCGCCCGCCCTGTTTGGCCAGCAACTCGCGCAGTCGCTGCTCGTCCACGGGTGAGAGCCGCGCGATCGGCTCGGACGGCCGCAGGGCCAGCATCGCAACCGCGATCGCGGTGAGCAGACCCATTCCGAACAGGGTGGCGTGGAAGATGTCGTCGAACCGCTCGCCGCGCAGGTTGATGTATCCGCCACCCCCGACCAGTGAGGTCAGGACCTCTTTCAGCTGGGCCCCGAACGACGGGTGGCCGATGAGGTGATTGCGGTAGGCATAGAGCATGAGCAGGCCGTACACGATCGCGACGCCGATGAACTGGCAGAAGACCAGCGCCGCGAACCAGCGGCTGCGCGGGTCGGACTTGGCCGTATAGCGCGACCGGGCGGTGATCAGCATGACCAGCAGCACCACTGCGATGGCCGCCTCGCCCGGCCGGCGTTCTTGACGGACCACGTTGGCCAGGATCATGAGTGACGCGACTGCGATCGCTGCTCGCCAGGCCCGTCGTTTGCGCTTCGCCAGGGCCAGCGCGAGCCGAACTAGCAGCAGCCCGGAGACGGCGATCACTGCCGTCGCGGCTGCGCTGGCCGGGACGGGGATTACGCCGCGGGTGAGGAAATGGATGCGTCCACGCTCGCCCGTCCAGAGCGCGTCGAGCAGCGACAGAATGCCCAGCAGGGCGGAGATCGCGGCGATGATCTTGGGCGCGCGGCTCAGGTATGCGGCCCGGAATCGTGCTCCCCGGCTCGGTGGCTCGGCTTCGACGACCGGGCGTTGCGCAGCCGTACCCACGCTGGGACCGACTCCCTCTTCGTCTGGTGCGACACCATTGACGCACGGCGGCACACGCACAGCGGTTGCGCGCATGCCTATGGTGCCCCACCGCAGCTGACGGTCAGGTGCCCGGGGCCATAGTCGCCCGGCTAGGCGAGTTAGCGGACCTCGACCAGGGGGATGAGGATCTGCTCGATGATCGCGGTGATGTCGCGTTCGGTGATCCGCTCGCGCTGCAGGAGCACCCGGTGCATGAGTACGGCGGGCAGGACGTCGGCGATCAGGGGGTTGACCGCGTCGGGTCGCACCTCACCCCTTTGGACGCCGCGTTGGAGCAGGCTGAGCATGGCCGCGCGTCGGGGAGCCTGGAAGCGATCGTCGATCTCGCGGGCCAACTCCGGGTCGGTGATCGCCTCGAGCTTCACGGCCCGCATGGCCGCCCCGGCCGGGCTGCTCAACACATTGGTGATCGCCCGCGCCACCTGGCGCAGTGCGTCGGCGGTCGTCAGGTCCTGGTAGGTGTCTTGGCAATCGCCCTGCCCGAATCCGCACTCCTGCGGTGTCGGCAGGCCCGAGCACAGGGCATCCAGCACCAGTGCCTGCTTGGTCGCCCACCGGCGGTAGATGCTTGCCTTTCCGGTCCTGGCGCGGGCCGCGACGGCCTCGACCGAGAACCGGCTGTAGCCAACCTCGGTCAATTCGGCGTAGGCGGCCTCGAGGATGGCGTCCTCGAGTGCGACGCCGCGCCTGCGCTGGATGGCGGCCGGCGCGGCGATCGGGGTGGCGCTCATGCGATGTCAGAGCCCTCCTTCATGCTGTGAGCGAACGCCGCATAGTGCACGGTTGCGTTCCTTAAGGCGAGTGTTCTAGTCTACCTGAATAGGGAACGCGTCCGTCCACTAAAGCGTCGTACGGCACCAGCAACTTAACGCTCAATCATTGAAACGGAGTAGCTCGTGACAAGTACCAGGCCCCACAAGGCCACCCCCAGCGTCGGGGCCAGGGGCGCGCGGCGCCACGCAAGTCCGGTGCTGGTGCTGCTCATCATCGCCGGCGCGCAGCTGATGGTGGTGCTCGACGGCACGATCGTCAACGTCGCACTGCCATCCATGGGCGAGTACTTCGGCAAGAACCAGACCGACATGACGTGGGCGCTCAACTCCTACTCCCTCGCCTTCGGTGGGCTGCTCCTGCTCGGCGGCCGCTCCGGCGATATCCTGGGACGCCGGCGGATGTTCATCGTCGGGCTGTTCCTATTCACCTTCGGTAGCTTCCTGGCCGGCATCGCGATCAACTTCCCGATGCTGCTCGCCGGACGCGTCGTGCAGGGTCTCGGCGGCGCGATCGCCGCTCCGACCGCCTTGTCGCTGATCACGAACGAATTCAAGGAGGGTCCAGAGCGCACCCGGGCACTCGCGGTCTACGCCGCAGTGTCCGGCGCGGGCGCGGCCCTCGGCCTGCTGGCCGGCGGCGTCCTCACCAACTACTTCAGCTGGCGCTGGGTGCTGTTCGTCAACGTGCCGATCGGCGCGGCCCTGATGGCCGGTGCGTTCATGTACCTGCACCAGACCGAGCGTCTCAAGGGAAAGTTCGACTTCCTCGGTGCTGCGCTCTCGGTCGCTGGCATGGTCTCGCTCGTCTACGGGTTCATTCACGTCGCCCACGACGGGTGGGGCAACACCGAGACGTTCGTCGTGTTCACCGCGTCGGTCCTGCTCCTGGTCGGCTTCGGCCTCTACGA
>JBDTXT010000322.1:0-3807 GCA_040006035.1 Pseudonocardiales bacterium
TACCTGCTGTCGGCGGTGTTCGCCGTGCTGTTCGCCTGCTGCGTCCTGGCTCACGAACTCGGGCACACGGCCGTCAGCCTGGCCCTGGGCAACCCGGTACGCCGGGTGGTCATCTTCCTGCTCGGCGGGGTGTCCGAGCTCGAACGCGACCCGGCGCGCCCCCGTGACGAATTCCTGGTGGCGGCCGCCGGGCCGCTGGTGTCACTGCTGATCGCCGGCGGCGCGTTCGCCGGCTACCAGTTCGTCGAGGGCGCCACCCTGCCCGGCGTTCTGCTCGCGCTGCTGGTCTGGAGCAACCTCGTCGTCGCGGTCTTCAACCTGCTGCCCGGTCTGCCGCTGGACGGCGGGCGACTGCTGCGCGCCGGGGTGTGGGCGGTCGGGGCGCCCCGGCTGAGCGCGACCCGGGCCGCAGCGTGGTCCGGGCGTGTTTTGGCGGTGCTGGTCGCGGTTTCCGGTCTGGTCATAGAGCGAGGGTCGTGGGGCCTCACCGCCGGCCTGTTCAGCATCGCGCTGGCGGTGTATCTCTGGTTCGGCGCGACCCAGGCACTCAAGGTGGGCGAGCTGATGGAACGGCTGCCCAGCGTGAGCATCGAGGCGTTGCTGCGCCCCGGGCTCTTGGTGCCGTCGGACCTGTCAGTAGCCGAGGCGCTTCGTCGGGTTTGGTCCGGCCATGCCCGCGGCCTCGTCCTCATTGACGCCGCAGATCAGCCGCGCGCGATTGTCGACGAGGAGCTCATCGGGGCAGTGCCACCGGAACGCCGCGCGTGGACCCAGCTGTCCGAGGTGTCCCGCCCGCTCGAGGCCGGACTGGTCCTGCGCAACGGCCTGTCCGGCGAGGATCTGCTGTCCGCAGTGCGCGCCACCCCGGCGCACGAATACCTCGTCGTGCACGACGACGGCACACCGGCCGGCATCCTGGCCACAGCTGACCTCGCCGCCCGGCTGCAGGGAGCCTGATGAGCGATCCTGGCTCCGGCCCGTTCCGCACGGGGGAGCGGGTCCAGCTCACCGATCCCAAGGGACGGCTGCACACCGTCACTCTCGAACCAGGCAAGCAGTTCCACACCCACCGAGGTGCCATCGAGCACGATCGCCTCATCGGCTCGCCCGAGGGCAGCGTCGTTTCGTCGACGGCCGGTACCCAGTACCTCGCGCTGCGCCCGCTGCTCACTGATTTTGTGCTGTCGATGCCTCGTGGCGCAGCAGTGATCTACCCAAAGGACGCCGCGCAGATCGTAGCCATGGGTGACATCTTCCCCGGCGCGACGGTGCTCGAAGCTGGAGCCGGGTCGGGGTCGCTGACCTGTTCCTTGCTTCGAGCGGTGGGCCCGACAGGCCGGGTGATCTCCTACGAACTGCGTGACGATCACGCCGAGGTTGCCGTCGGCAACGTCGAGACGTTCTTCGGCGAGCAGCCGAAGAACTGGGAGCTGCGCCTGGGCGACGCGGCGCAACACCCCGTCGACGAGGCGGTCGACCGCGTGATCCTCGACATGCTGAGCCCGTGGGAGGTGTTGCCCGCCGTCGCCGAGGCGCTGAGCCCAGGCGGCGTGTTCATCGGCTATGTGGCCACCACCACGCAGCTGTCGCGACTCGTCGAGGCGCTGCGCGCGCACGGCGCTTTCAATGAGCCATCGGCGTGGGAGTCGTTCATCCGCGGCTGGCATGTCGTCGGGCTCGCGGTGCGCCCGGATCACCGGATGATCGGGCATACCGCTTTCCTGGTCTCGGCCCGTCGGCTGGCCCCGGGCGTTACCGCGCCGGCCCGCCAGCGGCGCTCGGCCAAGTCCGTGGTCACCCCCGAGATCGCGCCGCGCAACCCCGACGAGCCGTTGCGCCCAAAGTTGCCCTAGGCCTGAGGACCGGCGACCTCGACGTCGTCAGCGGCGCGCACCACGTGGATGCAGTCGCCCGGGCACTCCTCGGCGGAGGCGATCACGTCGAGCCGGAGGTTCTGCGGCACGTCGACCCGGGCGCCGGGGGCGGCGCGCAACGCACCGGCACTGTCTTTCACGTAGGCCAAGCCGTCGACGTCGAACTCGAAAACCTCCGGGGCGTACTGAACGCATAACCCGTCGCCCGTGCAGAGATCCTGTTCGATCCAGACGTGCAGTGGCTCACTCACTTCGGCGCCCGCTCCTCAGCATCGACAACAGTTTTCTTTCTGTACCCCCGCCAGGGTAGTTCCCCAGTTCAACTAGCCGTCGTGTGTAGGGTGAGGAATCGCGAACTCTGCGCGACATCTGGAGGTGCCCGCATGGCTCACGAGCCCCGCGAACCCCAGAGTGGCCCGCGCTCGCACGGCAATCAAAGCGACCCCGATTCGCGCCGCCGCGCGGCCTTCCTGGAGCAGGAACTCGAGTTGCTGCGGTCCAAGGCCGCCGACTCGCCGCGGCACATCCGGCTGCTCGAAGACCGCCTGGCCGAAACGCAGGCGCGAGTGGCTGCACTCAACGACCGCAACGAACGCTTGGCCGAGACACTGCGCGAGGCACGCGACCAGATGGTGTCGCTCAAGGAAGAGATCGACCGGCTCGCCCAGCCGCCCAGCGGCTACGGCGTATTCCTCGAGGCGTTCGAAGACGGCACCGTCGACGTCTTCACCTCCGGCCGCAAGCTGCGTGTCGCGGTCTCGCCCGAAGTAACCGTCGAGACGCTGACACACGGCCAGGAAGTCATGCTCAACGAGGCGATGAATGTGGTCGCGGCCCGCGGCAATGAGCGGGTCGGCGACGTCGTGATGCTCAAGGAGATCCTCGAAGGCGGCGACCGGGCACTGGTCATCGGGCACACCGACGAAGAGCGTGTCGTGCACCTGGCCGACGTGCTGCGCAACAACCCGCTGCGTATCGGCGACTCGCTGCTGCTGGAGACCCGCTCGTCCTACGCATACGAGCGCATCCCCAAGAGCGAGGTCGAGGAGCTCATCCTGGAAGAGGTCCCGGACCTCGACTACACCGACATCGGCGGCCTGTCCAAGCAGATCGAGGCCATCCGCGACGCCGTCGAACTGCCGTTCCTGCACGCCGAGCTGTTCCGCGAGCACCAGCTGCGCCCGCCGAAGGGCATCCTGCTCTACGGCCCGCCTGGCTGCGGCAAGACGCTCATCGCCAAGGCCGTCGCCAACTCCCTGGCCAAGCAGGTGCAGAAGCTCAACGGCGGCGACGAGCGGGGCACCTCCTTCTTCTTGAATATCAAGGGTCCAGAGCTGCTGAATAAGTACGTCGGCGAGACCGAACGGCACATCCGGCTGGTATTCCAGCGGGCCCGCGAGAAGGCCAGCGAGGGCGCGCCGGTCATCGTCTTCTTCGATGAGATGGACTCGATCTTCCGTACCCGCGGCTCGGGGGTGTCCTCCGACGTCGAGAACACGATCGTCCCGCAGTTGCTGAGCGAGATCGACGGCGTCGAGGGGCTCGAGAACGTCATCGTCATCGGCGCGTCCAACCGCGAGGACATGATCGACCCCGCCATCCTGCGTCCCGGCCGGCTCGACGTGAAGATCAAGATCGAGCGCCCCGACGCCGAGGCCGCCCAGGACATTTTCTCCAAGTACATCCTCACCGGCCTGCCGATCCACAAGGACGACCTCGCCGAACACGGCGGCGACGCCCAGGCCACCGTCACGGCGATGATCCAGAACACTGTCGAGCGGATGTACTCCGAGTCCGAGGAGAACCGCTTCCTCGAGGTCACTTACGCCAACGGTGACAAGGAAACCCTGTACTTCAAGGACTTCAACTCCGGCGCGATGATCCAGAACATCGTCGACCGCGGCAAGAAGATGGCCATCAAGGATCTGCTCAC
>JBDTXT010000323.1:0-3804 GCA_040006035.1 Pseudonocardiales bacterium
ACGGCCGGCGCGCCCTCGCCCGTATCGCCGAACGCCAACGGCACCACGCAGAAGAAGAGGAACAGCACGGCGAGATAGGCAGATTTGGGCAGCCGGAACGTCCGGGACTGGACCGAAGCCTGCTGCACACCGCAACGGTAACGTCTGCGGCATGAGCGAGCCGCGCCAGCACCGCAAGCCGCACAGCACGATCGTCACGGACGGTATCGAGCGCGCCGCCGCCCGCGGCATGCTCCGCGCCGTCGGCATGGGCGATGACGACTGGCGCAAGCCGCAGATCGGCGTCGCGTCGTCGTGGAACGAGATCACCCCTTGCAACCTGTCCCTCGACCGGCTGGCCAAGCAGGCCAAGATCGGCGTCCGTGGCGCCGACGGTTTCCCTCTCGAGTTCGCCACGATCTCGGTGTCGGACGGGATCTCGATGGGACACAGCGGCATGCACTACTCACTGGTGTCGCGCGAGGTCATCGCGGACTCGGTCGAGACGGTGTTCCGCGCGGAGCAGCTCGACGGCGGGGTATTGCTCGCCGGCTGTGACAAGTCCCTTCCCGGCATGCTGATGGCGGCGGCGCGCCTCGATGTGGCCGCGGTCTTCCTCTACGCCGGCTCGACGCTGCCCGGCCATTTCCAAGGCCGCGACGTCACGCTGGTCGACGCTTTCGAGGCGGTCGGTGCCTGCCTGGCCGGCAAGATGACGCGGGCCGAGGTCGATGAGATGGAGCGGGCCGTGTGTCCCGGCGAGGGGGCGTGCGGCGGCATGTTCACCGCCAACACGATGGCCGCTGCGGCCGAGGCGATGGGGATGTCGCTGCCCGGTTCGGCCTCGCCGCCGGCACCGGACTCGCGGCGCGACCACTACGCCGAGCGATCCGGTGAGGCCGCCGTGCATCTGGTCGACGCCGGCATCACCGCCCGCACGATCCTGACCAAGGCGGCCCTCGAGAACGCAATCGCCGTGGTCATGGCACTCGGCGGCTCGACGAACGCGGTGCTGCATTTGCTGGCCATCGCGAACGAGGCGCACGTCGAGCTGACCCTGGACGACTTCAACCGGATCGGCGACACCGTGCCGCACCTGGCCGACGTCAAGCCGTTCGGCCGTTATGTGATGACCGACGTCGACGCCGCCGGCGGCGTGCCGGTGGTGATGAAGGCGTTGCTCGATGCCGGCCTGCTGCACGGCGACGCGTTGACCGTCACGGGCAAGACCGTCGCCGAGAATCTGCACGACATTGCCCCGCCCGACCCGGACGGAAAGATCATCCATACGATGGGCGACCCGATCCACCGGACTGGCGGGCTGACAATCCTGCGTGGCTCGCTCGCACCCGATGGTGCCGTGGTGAAGAGCGCCGGGTTCGACGCCGACACCTTCGAGGGAACCGCCCGCGTATTCGACCGTGAGCAGGCGGCGATGGATGCGCTCGCGTCAGGCAACCTGGCCAAGGGCGACGTCGTCGTGATCCGCTGGGAGGGGCCCAAGGGCGGCCCCGGCATGCGCGAGATGCTGCAGATCACCAGCGCGATCAAGGGCGCCGGCCTGGGCAAGGACGTGCTGCTGCTCACCGACGGCCGCTTCTCTGGCGGCACCACCGGCCTGTGCATCGGGCACGTCGCGCCCGAGGCTGCGGTCGGCGGCCCGATCGCCCTCGTGGCCGACGGTGATCGCATCCGCATCGACATGACGGCTCGGACCCTCGACCTGCTCGTCGACGACGCGGAACTGCAGCGCCGCCAGGCCGACTTAAAGCCGATCCCACCCCAGTTCGACTACGGCGTGCTCGGCAAGTACGCCAAGCTCGTCGGCTCGGCGGCCGAAGGCGCCGTCTGCGGTTGACGCCCTCCGCGGCAAGGGCTAGGTCCTTGGTTATCCAGAGCTGGATCGGCTACGCCTGCCCGAGCGGGATTCCTACTTGGTGAGACATTGATCCCGCCCAGTTGAACTGGCTTCCACCGAGCGGGTACTGTCTGGCTCGTGCTCACACTGGTACTTGTCCACCGGCGTTCTGGAGACGCGGCCTAGGTCGCACTTCAGAGCGCTAACCCTTCGTGCATCTGCACGAGGGGTTTTTTGTTGCATGAGCACCGGAAATGCACACCCGCAGCACCGAATGACGCAACACCGAGGAGAGGCAGCGGCAATGGCAATGGCAGAGTCGAGCATCACGGGCGCGCAGGCGCTGGTCAGGTCGCTCGAAGAGGTCGGCGTCGATGTCGTCTTCGGAATCCCGGGCGGGGCGATCCTGCCGGCGTATGACCCCCTGTACGACTCCACGAAGGTCCGGCACATCCTCGTGCGCCACGAGCAGGGCGCAGGGCATGCCGCAGAGGGTTACGCACAGGCATCAGGCCGCATCGGTGTGTGCATGGCGACGTCGGGCCCCGGGGCGACCAACCTCGTCACGCCGATCGCAGACGCCTTCCTGGACTCGGTGCCGATCGTGGCGATCACCGGCCAGGTGCCGCGACCGGCGATCGGTACGGACGCCTTCCAGGAGGCTGACATCTCCGGCATCACCCTGCCGATCACCAAGCACAACTTCCTGGTGCAGCGAGCCCAGGACATCCCGCAGGCGATCGCCGAGGCGTTCCACCTGGCCGGCACCGGACGGCCGGGCCCCGTACTCGTCGACCTGCCCAAGGACGTGTTGCAGGAGAAGATGACGTTCTCCTGGCCGCCACGCCTCGATCTGCCCGGCTACCGGCCGGTCACCCGCCCGCACGGCAAGCAGGTCCGCGAGGCGGCCCGGCTGCTCAGCTCGGCGCGGCGCCCGGTGCTCTATGTCGGTGGGGGAGTGCTCAAGGCGCGGGCCTCAGCCGAACTTCGGCGCCTGGCCGAGCTCACCGGAATCCCGGTAGTCACCACGCTGATGGCGCGCGGCGCGTTCCCCGACAGCCACAAGCAACACCTGGGCATGCCCGGCATGCACGGCACCGTCTCGGCTGTGACCGCGCTGCAGAAGGCCGACCTGCTCATCGCGCTCGGCACCCGGTTCGATGACCGGGTGACCGGAAAGCTGTCCACCTTCGCGCCCAACGCCACGGTGATCCACGCCGACATCGACCCGGCCGAGATCGGCAAGAACCGCGTCGCCGACGTCCCGATCGTGGGCGACGTGCGCGAGGTGCTGCTCGAGCTCATCCCCGCCGTCGAGGCCGAATACGCCGCGGGCAACCGCGCCGATCTCACCGGCTGGTGGCGCCAGCTCGACCAGTGGCGCGAGACCTACCCGTTGGGCTACACCGAACCGGCCGACGGCACGCTTTCTCCGCAGTACGTCATCGAGCGGCTGGGCAAGATCGCCGGGCCGGAGACGATCTTCACCGCCGGCGTCGGCCAGCATCAGATGTGGGCGGCCCAGTTCATCAGCTACGAGAACCCCTACACCTGGCTCAACTCGGGCGGCCTCGGCACGATGGGCTACTCGGTGCCGGCGGCGATGGGGGCCAAGGTGGCCTGCCCCGACACGCTGGTGTGGGCAATCGACGGCGACGGCTGCTTCCAGATGACGAACCAGGAGCTGGCCACCTGCGCCGTCGAGGGCATCCCGATCAAGGTGGCCGTGATCAACAACGGCAACCTGGGCATGGTGCGCCAGTGGCAGACACTGTTCTACGAGGAGCGCTACAGCCAGACCGAGCTGGGCACGCACGCCACCGATGCCTCCGAGGGCGTGGCCAAGCGCCGCATCCCCGACTTCGTGCAGCTGGCCGAGGCGCTGGGCTGCGCCGGCCTGCGGTGCGAGACGAAGGACGACGTGGACGAGACGATCAACAAGGCGATGGCGATCAACGACATGCCCG
>JBDTXT010000324.1:0-3763 GCA_040006035.1 Pseudonocardiales bacterium
GGCCGGGCTTCGTCGCGGTACTTGGTCTGGATCTGATAGAGCGCGAGCGGGTAGTCCTTGTACGACGAGTACTCGCCCTTCACCAGGAGGGTGAAGAGCTCCTCGTGCGTGGGCCCGAGCAGGTAGTCGGCCTTCTTGCGATCTTGCAGCCGGAACAGCCCATCGCCGTAGTCGGCCCACCGGCCGCTCTCCTCGAAGATCTCCCGTGGGATCAGCGCCGGGAAGTGCACCTCCTGTGAACCTATCGAGGCCATCTCCTCGCGCACGACCCGTTCGACGTTGTTCAACACCGCCAGGCCGAGAGGCAGCCAGGAGTAGATCCCCGGCGCCACCCGACGCACGTAGCCGGCACGCACCAGCAGCCGGTGGCTCGCCACCTCGGCGTCGGCCGGGTCGTCGCGGAGGGTCCTGAGGAACAAAGTCGAGAGTCGCAGCACGCCGCAAGGCTATCCATCCGCTAATTCGGTTGCGCGTGGGTTGTTCAACGTCGAGGCTGGGGGGATCCGCGCCGGTACGGCGCTGACGGATGCGAAGGAGGGACCCCCGTGTTGATTACTGTCGCCCGGGTGAGCACCTTCCGCACCCGTTCCCGCTTGCGCTGAGCCCTGACTTCCCGGGTGGGCGCGAGCCCACCCAAGGAGTCTTCCAGTGAATCTGGACCCCACCCCGTTCGACGAATTCTTCGGCGAACCGCAAGACCAAACATCGTTCGACGAAACTTTCGACCAGCCCAACTTCTCAAGTTGGGACACCGCCACCCACGGCCCCGAACCCCGCCCGGATTGGGTGGTCACCGACCTGTCGGCCATCGACACCGAGTTGGGCATCCTCAAGACCGGCAAGGAAGCCGACGTGCACCTGGTGCATCGCGCTCTGCCCGAGGGGCGCGAGTCGCTGCTAGCGGCCAAGCGATATCGCAGCGCGGAACATCGCATGTTCCATCGCGACGCCGGCTATCAGGAGGGCCGGCGTACCCGGCGCACCCGTGACACCAGGGCGATGGCACGTCGCACGACGTTCGGGCGCGATCTGCTTTCGGGCAAGTGGGCGGTGGCCGAGTTCGACGCCCTGAGCTCGCTCTGGCTGGCCGGTGCCCCCGTCCCCTATCCGGTGCAGATGTCGGGTACCGAGCTGATGATGGAGTTCATCGGCGAGCAGGACGGCTCGGCTGCGCCGCGGCTGGCGCAGTGCCGCCCCTCACCGGCCGACCTGGCCGACCTGTTCGAGCAATGCGTCGCGGCCATGCGACTGCTCGCGCGGGCCGGACTCGCGCACGGCGACCTGTCGGCGTTCAACCTGCTCGTCCATCGGGGCCGGCTGGTGATGATCGACCTGCCCCAGATCGTCGACCTCGTCGCGAACCCGCAGGGCCCGGACTTTCTGCATCGCGACTGCGAGAACATCTGCAGGTGGTTCGCGAGCCGCGGGCTGCAGACGATCGAGTTCGAACACCTGTTCGGCGACCTGATGGCCGAGGCGCTCGGCAGCTGGTAACGGGCCCGGCGGCGGGGGCGCCCGGCTCGGTCGCCCCCGGGCGCTACCGTCGTTGCGTGCAGCATTACGAACTGGCGATCATCGGCTCGGGGTCCGGCAACTCGTTGGTAGGGCCTGATCTGGACGACTGGCGGATCGCGGTCATCGAGGAGTCGACGTTCGGCGGCACCTGCCTGAATGTGGGCTGCATACCCACCAAGATGTATGTGTATCCCGCCGACCTGGCCGCGGCGGTGCGCGACTCGGCCCGGATCGGCGTGGACGCCGAGTTCACCCGCGCCCGCTGGAGCGATATCCGCGACCGCGTCTTCGGCCGAATCGACCCGATCTCCGCAGGCGGACGTGAATACCGTGCCCACGGCTCGCCCAACGCCACACTCATCGAAGCGCACGCCTCGTTCGTCGATCCGCATACGCTCCAGCTGTCCACCGGCGAGCGGATCACCGCAGATCGAATCGTTATCGCCACCGGATCGCGGCCGGTCATCCCGCCCGTGGTCGCGGCCAGCGACGCGCCGTTTCACACCTCCGAGACGATCATGCGCATCGATGAGCTGCCTGAGCGCATCGCCATCCTGGGCGGCGGGTACATCGCGGCCGAGTTCGCGCACGTCTTCTCCGCCTTCGGCACCGAAACCACCGTGATCGCGCGCAGCAGCCCTTTGCTGCGCAACCTCGACCTCGACATCGCCGGGCCCTTCACCGAGCTGGTCAAGGACCGGTGGGACGTGCGCCTCGAAGCCAGGGTCAGCTCGATCGAGAGAGCCGGCGACGGCGTGCGGCTCGATCTGATGGACGGCTCTGTGCTCGAGGCGGACCTGCTGCTTGTCGCCACCGGGCGCACGCCCAACTCCGACATGCTGAACGCGCCCGCCGCCGGGGTGCAGGTGCATCCCGACGGCCGCATCGTCGTCGACTGCTTCCAGCGCACCACCGCCGAGCACATCTGGGCGCTCGGCGACGTCTGCTCGCCGCACCAGCTCAAGCACGTCTCCAACCACGAGGCACGCGTGGTGGCGCACAACCTGGCCCACCCCGATGCCCTGATGGAGGCCGATCATCGCTTCGTCCCGGCCGCGGTGTTCACTCATCCCCAGCTGGCCACCGTCGGCCTCACCGAGGGGCAGGCGACCGCGGCCGGCAAGCCGTTCGTCACCGCGGTACAGGGCTACGGCAGCACCGCCTACGGCTGGGCCATGGAGGACACCACCAGCATCTGCAAGCTGATCGCCGACCCGGCTACCGGTCAACTACTCGGGGCGCACCTGATGGGCGAGCAAGCGGCCACCCTGATCCAGCCGCTGATCCAGGCCATGAGCTTCGGCCTCAGCGTCCGCGAAATGGCCAACGGCCAGTACTGGATCCACCCAGCCCTGACCGAAGTGGTCGAGAACGCCCTGCTTGCGCTGGACCTCGAATAATCTGCCGGAAACATCGATCTCATTAGGCTGGCGCAGTGAGCACCTACCGCCTCACCACGCACGGCACCACCAACACCGACCTCCTCGATCTGCCCTACGGCCTGCCGCTCGCCGAATGGGACGAATCGCTGATCGTGCACGTACCGCGGGGCATCTCGCGCCACATCGTCCGCTTCGTCGAGGCCGACGGTGAGATCTTCGCGCTCAAGGAGGCCACCGACCGCTTCGTGCTGCGTGAGCACAGCTTGCTGCGACTGCTGGCGGACCGGTCGGTGCCCGTGGTCGACGCATACGGAACGGTGGTCGAGCGCACCGCCGACGCCGGCAGTGAACTGCCCGGCCTGTTGCTCACCAAGCATCTGACCTTCTCGCTGCCCTACCGCTCGCTGTTCACCGGCCGCGGCCTGCCCGCGCTCAGCGACCGGCTCCTCGACGCGCTGGCCGAACTGTTCGTCCGCATCCACCTGGCCGGCTTCTACTGGGGCGACTGCTCGCTGTCGAACACCCTGTTCCGCCGCGACGCAGGCGCTCTGGCGGCCTATCTCGTCGACGCCGAGACCGGCGAGGTGCATCCCAGCCTGTCCGACGGCCAGCGCGCGAACGACCTGGCTATCGCCACCGAGAACATCGCCGGTGAGATGTTCGACCTCGAAGCCGCCGGATACCTGGCCGAGTCGATCGACCCGATCAAGACGGCGACGGCACTCACGCCGCGCTATGAACGCCTGTGGGACGAGCTCAACCGCGACGAGGTCGTGGAGCGCGACGAGAGCTACCGCATCAACCACCGCGTTCGCCGGCTCAACAGCCTCGGCTTCGACGTGGCAGAGATGGCGATCCGCACCGAG
>JBDTXT010000325.1:0-3761 GCA_040006035.1 Pseudonocardiales bacterium
TCCCAACTCGAGGCCGCGCTATGCGTCGTCCTCGGCGTCGTAAGCCTTTTCTCGCTCCGCGACGGTCTCGAGTGCATGCGCGGCCGCCTCCTCGCTCGGCCAGGGACCGAGGTGGTGACTGCCGTGCGTCTGCTCGCTGGTCTCGACGCGATGATGGTCTAGGCAGAACCAGAACTTGCCCGCAGGCTTGTCACTCGTCATGAGCTCAATCGTGGCCTACCTGGGCACAGATGTCAGGGGCCGAGCGCGGGGGGTAGGGCTCGCTGAAGTGCGTGCCGTATTTCTCGTTGATCGTCGCCCCAGCCGCGCACAGGATCACCGCCACGTTCACAAAGTGGCAAGGCGTGGCGCTCGGGCTGTCAGCCCGTTGCCCTAGATTGCCGGGCATGGACATGAACTGGAAGATCGAACTCATCTTTGTCCCGGTATCCGATGTCGAGCGCGCCAAGGCGTTCTACGTCGACCAGGTCGGGTTCCACGCCGATCACGACCAACAGGTCAACGAGCAGTTGCGCTTCGTTCAGCTGACGCCACCTGGGTCGGCCTGCTCGATCGCCTTCGGCACCGGCATCACTCAGATGGCGCCGGGCAGTCAGCGCGGTGTCCAGGTCGTGATCCCGGACGCCGCCGCGGCCCGTCAACACCTGCTCGAGAACGGTGTGCAGGCCAGCGAGGTTGACGTCCAGCCATGGGGGTCCTTCGTGACGTTCGATGACCCCGACGGCAACGGCTGGATCCTGCAGGAGCTGCCGCTACGCCCATGAGCCGGCCCGGCACACGCCGTCGTCCGCACGGCCGGCGGCGCTGCCATGCTTGGTGCCTGCCAATCCAGGAGCCGCCGTGTTCGACGATTCCGCACCGAGCGCTCTGCAGCCACGCATCGACTCCGAGATTGGGCGATTGCGGCACGTCATCACGCACCGCCCGGGCCGCGAACTCGACCGGCTGACGCCGAGCAACATTCAAGACCTGCTCTTCGACGACGTGCCGTGGGCGGCTCGCGCCCGCGAGGAACACGATCACTTCGTCGAGGTGCTGGGCAGCCGCGGCGCGACGGTCTACCGGTTCGAGGAGCTGCTCGCCGGCGCGGTGGACACCTCGGACGGGCGGCAGTTCGTCATCGAGCGCACCTGCACGGCCGAGCGCTTCGGTGAGCAGTTGGCGCGCTCGATCCGGCTGTTCCTCGCCGACGTCGACGCCCCCGCCCTGGCCGGCTTGCTGATCGGCGGCGTCCTGAAGTCCGATCTCGGTCGCGTGCCGCTCGGCGGCCTGCGCTGGCAGGGACTCAACCCGGACGATCTCGTGCTGCCGCCGCTGCCGAACACGCTGTTCCAACGCGACAACTCGGCCTGGATTGCCTCGGGCGTAACGGTGAACCCGATGGCCAAGCTGGCGCGGCAGCGCGAGTCGATGCACACCCGGGCGGTCTATCGCTACCACCCGATCTTCCGGGCTGCGAGCTTCGATTGGTACTACGGCGACGACGATCTCGACCACCGGCCCGCGACGCTCGAGGGCGGTGACCTGCTCGTGCTCGCGCCGGGTGTCGTGCTGATCGGCATGGGCGAGCGGACGACGCCGACCGCGGTAGAACTGTTGGCCCGGCGGCTGTTCGGTGCCGGCAGCGCCCGGGTGGTGCTGGCCGTCGACATCCCGCGCACCCGCGCGATGATGCACCTCGACACCGTACTGACCATGGTCGACGTCGCGACGTTCGTCGCCTATCCAAACCTCGACCTCGACCGGGTGCGCGCGTGGAAGATCACCCCCGGCAGCGACGAGCGCGAGCCAGTGCGCGTCGCCCGCGCAGGCACGCTCCCGGCTGCGATCGCCGAGGCGCTGGAGGTCGAGCGGGTGATCATCCTGCGGGCCGGGGACGATTCGCGCGCCGCGGAACGGGAGCAGTGGAGCGACGGCAACAACTACCTGGCCCTCGAGCCCGGCGTCGTCGTCGGCTACGACCGAAATGCCGTCACCAACGCGCTGCTCGAGGCGCACGGGATCGAGGTACTCGAGGTGTCCGGCGGAGAACTGGGACGCGGGCGGGGCGGAGCGCGGTGCATGACCTGCCCCATCGCCCGCGACCCGCTGTGATCGGCAGCGACCCAGCGCCGAAAAGCTGACACACCCCACGCTCGGCTGCTGAGGGTCCGCCCGCCGGGAGGCAGGCCCGGCCCGAACCGAAGTGGCGCCTTCTCCGTAGCCCTTATATGAGCGAAAGCGCCGCAGCCTGTGTTGCGGCCGTATCCGTCCCCATTCGCCGATCGGCGAACTCCACCAGAAATGGGGCTTCCGTGGCGCCAGTGGCCGTTGACGACCCCGGGCTGCCGGCTCGGTTTGCCTCTGGAGACCCGGACTCGGTCCGCGCCGTCTATCAGAGCTACGGCCGGCTGGTGTACGCCGTGGCGTACAAGGTGCTCGGGGACGCCGGCCTGGCCGAGGACGCCACGCAGCAGACCTTCGTGCAGGCCTGGCGGGCGGCGGCGACCTACGACCCCGAGCGCGCACTCGGCGCCTGGCTCAGCGCCATCGCCCGCCGCGCAGCCATCGACGTGTACCGGCGGGAGCGGCGGCACCGCGGCGTCGAGGACATCGACACCCACGAAGGCACGCTCGTGACCCAGCCGCCGTCCGTTGAGCAGATCTATGACGTGTGGGAGGTGCGACGGGCGCTGGAGAACCTGCCCGACCAGGACCGCGAGCTCATCCGCCTACAGCACTACGGCGAACTCACCCACCGCGAGATCGCCGCCGAGTTGGCGATTCCGGTCGGCACGGTGAAGTCCCGCAGTTTCCGAGCGCACAAGCGGCTGGCCGGACTGCTCGGCCACCTGCGCGCCGAACCTGGCGCTACCGTCGCCAGGATCCACGACGCGGGCAGGAACGCGGATGCAGGGAAGGGGCGCCCACATGGACAACGATGACCGGATCGCCTATCTGAGTGGCAACCCGAGCGCGCCGCTAGAGCCGGACACGCGGGCCGAACTCGACCAACTGCGCGGCGTGCTCGCCGACCCGGCCGTCTGGGTCGAACCGCCACCAGCGCTCGAGGACCGCATCGTCACCGCGGTCGCCCAGGCCACGCGCGGCGAACCGGTGAGTCCGGCAGGGTCGGCCACTGTCACGACGATCGCCCGCCAGCGACGACCGTGGATTCCGTACGCGGTCCTGGGAGTCGCGGCCGCAGCGGTTCTGGCCGTCGTGCTCACGTTCAGCCTTGCTGGTCACGCCAAGCAATCGGCGCAGTACGCGGCATCACTCGACGGCACCAAGCTGGCGCCGTCCGCGTCCGGACAAGTCACGCTCACCAGGACCACCAGCGGGTGGAAGATCCGGATACAGGGCAAGGGGCTACCCCGACGCGACGGTGGCGAGTACTACGAGGCGTGGCTGAAAAACGCCTCTGGCGTCCTGGTCCCGATCGGGACGTTCAACCAGGTCGATGACGTAACGCTCTGGGCCGGCGTGTCGCCGGCTGACTTCCCCACGCTCACCGTCACGCGCCAGGTAGCCGCCAAAGACCAGGCCTCGTCGGGGCAGGTCGTTCTGCTCGGCGTCACCCACCGCACCCATTGACCGAGTAATTTGTCCGGACAAGTTGCCGAGGTCGACAGGTTTCGGTGATCAGGCCGACGTTCGGTCGCAGGCCCACGCGGTGAGCTCGCGCAGATCAGCGCCGCCGCACACCAACGCGCGTTGCTCGTCCGCGCCGGTACCGCTCCCGCGAAGCCGCTCGAGTTCGGCGTCGACGAGCGCCGCGT
>JBDTXT010000326.1:0-3746 GCA_040006035.1 Pseudonocardiales bacterium
TCGCCGGCGTGGCCTACGGCTTCATCCTCAATCTGTGGTTCTGGCCGTTCGGCACCTCGAACATCGGCACCGGAGCGGCGGTCGCGTTCTCGCCGGATGCCTCGGTGACCGAGAACCTGCGTCGGTGGCTGGCATTCAGCACCACCTCGAGCCTCGGCTTCGACATTCCGCGGGGGCTGATCACTGCGCTGGCCGTCCTGGTCGTCGGCCGGCCGGTGCTGCTCGCGCTGCGTCGTGCGGCGCGGCGCGCGGCGTTCGACGCCACCGTCGAATTCGAGCCCACGGCCGACCCGCATACTTGATCGATGCAGGCCACCAATGCGACCGACCTGATGACGTTGGGCTCCGATGTGCACTGGCCGGATCACGAGGCGGCCACGACGGCGCAGGCGGCGCTGGCAGCCACCGGTGAGGATCGGGGCAGCCTTGGTGAACTAGCCGAATGGATCGCCGGCGTGCAGGGCTGCTTCCCGCCTCGCGATTTCGCCCGCGTGCGCACGATCATATTCGGCGCGGCGACGCACCGCGCCCCGCTCGCGGCGATCGCCGAACTAGCCGGGTCCGGCGTACGCATGGTGGCACCTCGCGACGGTGCTACCGCGCAGGCGCTCTCGGCGGGCGCTGCCATCGCCGACGAGGAGATAGACGGTGGAGCCGACCTGCTGATCCTCGCCCTGCAGGGACCTGATACCGGGACGCCGAGCCTGACGCTGGTCTCGGTCCTCACCAACACCGAGCCGGTGAAGGTGCTGCCGCGCGGCGCCGGGCTGACGCCGGACATGTGGATGCAGCGCGCCGTCGACGTGCGCGATGCCCGCCGGCGCGCCATGGTGCACCGCGCCCAGCCAGCCGAACTGCTCGAGGCTGTCGGCGGCGCCGACGTCGCCGCCGCCGCCGGGTTCGTGCTGCGCGCCGCCGCCCGCCGCACGCCCGTCCTGCTCGACGGTCTGCCTGCCACGACGGCGGCCCTCGTCGCCTACGAGGCGCAGCCGCGCGCCGTGCGGTGGTGGCGCTCGGCCGACCTGTCCGCCGAGCCCGCGCACGCACTGGCGCTGACCAAGCTCGGCCAGCGTTCGGTGCTGAACCTCGGTGTCGGGCTGGCCGACGGGACAGCGGGCCTGCTGGCCGCCGTCGTCCTGCGCGCCGCCATCCGGACCGTGGCTGGCCTCGCCGCCCCCGCGGATCCAGGTGCCGAGCAGCCGGCGGCCCATTGAGCCCGACCGGCCGTTATCGCGCGTCGCCGGCCGGGTATTCAGCTCCCACCTATATCGTCGTGGGCCCCAACGACTGACTGGACGCACCTGTGAGTACGCCCGAAGTCCCGCCCGAACCGACGACCCCCCCGTTGTCGGACACTGATCACGACGCCGTCGAAGGGGTCACCTGGCAGGTCCGGGTGGCCGCCGCGTGGACGTGGCGGCTGATCGTCATCGGGGCCGGCCTCTATCTGCTGGCCAAGATCTTTCTCAAGATCGAACTGGTGGCCTTCTCGTTCATCATCGCGCTGTTCCTGACGGCGGTGCTGCACCCGCTCGAACGCCGGCTGCGCCAGCTCATGCCCGGCCCGAAGTCCTTGCCGGCAGCGCTCACCCTGCTTGTCGGTGTCGCCATACTCGTCGGCATCGGCTGGTTCGTCGCCTGGCAGATCTCCACCCACTCGTCGCAGCTGGGCGACCAGCTCACCAAGGTCGTCGACCAGACCAAGGACTGGTTGCGCACGGGGCCGCTGCACCTGAAGTCGGCGGACCTGGACAAGCTGAGCAGCAACATCACCGGCGCGATCAAGTCGCACCAGGGCCAGCTGATCAGTGGCGCCATCCAGACCGTGCGGACGGTCGCCGAGATGCTGGCCGCCCTGCTGCTGATCCTGCTGTCGACCTTCTTCCTGCTGCGCGACGGCGAGCTGATCTGGGGTTTCGTGCTGCACCTGTTCCCACGCCGCGCCCAGCCGCGAATGGACATCGCCGGCCGGGCCGGCTGGCGCACCCTCGGCGGGTACATGCGGGGCCAGGCCCTCATCGCCGTTTTCCACGGCATCTCGATCGCCGCGGTGCTGCTCGTCCTCCGGGTGCCACTCGCCGCTGCTCTGGGCGTGCTGATCTTCCTGGGTTCGTTCATCCCGATCATCGGGTTGACCGTCACCGGCATGCTGTGCGTTGCCATCACGCTGCTCGAGCACGGGCTCACTGCCGCCCTCGTGGTCGCGATAGCGATCATTGTGCTGGCTCAGCTCGAAGCGCACCTGCTGCAGCCGGTCATCATGAGCCGCAGCGTCGAAGTCCATCCACTAGCCATCGCCCTGGCCGTGATCACCGGGACGAAGCTGGCCGGCATCCCCGGTGCGCTCATCGCCGTACCGCTCGTGGCATTCCTCAACACCACGGTGCGCGCCCTGCGCAACACACCTGTCGGGTCCGACGCCAAGAAGAAGCCCGACGGGCCAGATGATGAGCTCGACCCGCCGGTGAAGGATTCGCCGGCGAAGGACCCGCCGGTGACCGAGGCCCCCGGGCTGGGCGACAAACTCACCAAGGGTGCGAAGCAGCAGCCGTCGACCTGACGCGGGCAGCAGCGGGCTAGCTGGACCAGGAGAGCACTGCGTCGACGGCGGTGCGCAGGTCGGGCAGATGCGGCACACTGCGCGGCAGTGACGGGCCGCGCCACCCCAGGCCGGCTGCGCACACCACCGGTGCCCTGGTGAGCAGACCGCGCAGCAATGCCAGGTCAGTGCTTTGTCTGCTCCGCGCCCACAGCGCGACGATCGCCGGCGCGGTGTCTGCAACCGCGGTGTGCAGCGCGGTTTCAGGCAGCGAGCCGAGGACGTAGGTCACGATGCCCACCTCAGCGAGTGCGGCCGCTAGCGCATCCAACGGCAGCGTGTGCTGCTCGGTAGGAGTCGCGGCGGCGAGGACGCGCGCGCCGGGCTGCGAATGTCGGCGGGTGTTCTTGCGGGTATGACGTACCAGGGCGGCCTGCAGGACGGACACGGCAAGGTGTTCGCGTTCGACGCCTTGGCCGGTGGCCTCCCACCGTCTGCCCAGTGCCTGCAGCTGGGGGACGAAGACCTCGCTCCAGCCCGATGCGGCCCCGCGCTCGGTCAGCACGGCGTCTGCCGTGCGGGCGATGCGATCTGGGTCCAGCGTGTCGATCGCCGCCGCGAACCGGCGGGCCAGTCGGTCAGATCCATGACGGTCGTCGATGACTGGCAGGTTGTCCTGGCTGGTGGGTTCGAGGGCCAGCAACGCAGCACTGGCGACCGGCATTCCAGCGCGGGTCAGTCGCTGCAGTCGTTGCAGCGCGGCGATGTCTGCCATCGAGTAACGGCGGTGCCCGCCGGTGGTCCGAGCGCTGGGCCCTAGCCCGTAGCGGCGCTCCCAGGCCCGCAGCGTGGCGGCCGCGACACCGACCCGACCCGCGACGTCGGCCACCGACAACCCCCGTGCCGCCGCCGGCTCGATGCTCTCATCGAGTTCCGCGGCACCGGGCCCGTTGCCGTTCGCTTCAGCGGGGAGACGCGGCGTACCAGGCACTTGACCAGTGTCGCGCAAGAAAGGTGAACAGGGCGGATGAACCACTCACAAAGTCAGATTTCGCCGGACCCGTGTACAAGGTTTGTCCATGTTTAAGGTCTCGGTGAGCTGGGCAGGTTGCTGTCGCAAGCCAGCGGCTCAACCGGCAGCCGTCCGAACCTTGCCCGCGCTCCGTTTGCCGTGAGCGGTGTGCGCAGCGTTCTGAGAACGAGGAGA
>JBDTXT010000327.1:0-3735 GCA_040006035.1 Pseudonocardiales bacterium
CGGCCAGCGCGCCGGCGGCGATCACGGTCAACCCCGTCGCCACACCAAGGCGCAGGTACGGCAGCCAGCGGCCGGTGGCGCGTTCCGGTTCGCCGAACGGGCTCGCGGTGGCGGCCGCGATCGCCATGGCGCACGCGGTCTCGATGATCAGCGGCAGCTGCAGCGCGCCGTAGGTGTTCCAGGACCGGAACAGCGTGAGCCGCAGTGCGACAGTGCAGGCCACGATGACCGCCACCGCCACCGGGACCCGTCGGCTGGCCAGGTGCAGCCGCACCAGCCGCAGGGCCGGCCGGCAGGAGCGAACCGGCACTACATTGCGCGCTTCGGCCGCGGTCACGGCAGCTGCGCCAGGGTGAGCTGGCCGGCCCGCAGCGCCGTCACGTGCGCCGCCAGCCAGGCGTGCCGCTCGGCGGCGGGCAGCGCGGCGAACCGCGAGGCCGCCGCGGCCACCTGCGGGTCCGGATCCGACATGGACCCGCCGACGATGGCGAGCATGATCGCCTGCTGGGCCGGGTCGGCGTCGCGGCCGGCACCGACGACACCGGCGACGATCGCGGTGCCGGCGTCCACGCGTACCGCGGCCGCCTGCTCCTGGGTTGTCATCACCGGGCCTGGCACCTGGTTGGGCAGGACCAGGTGGAACACCGGCGGGGTGCCGCTCAGGCCACCGGCCAGGCGAACCTCGATGCCGTTATCCGTTGCCGAGTGGTAGGTCGCGGCGGCCTGGTCGACGCGGACCGGCGCGAAGGGCAGGCCGGCCACCTCGGCGAGCACCGGGGCAAGGGCGGCCGCCACGTCAGGCAGGTAGGCCGCGTAGGCCGGATGCAGGCAGACCGGGATCTCGGCCGCGCTGCAGACCGGGGTGTAGTCGATCGGGCGGTCGTCGGCCGCGGAGTGCAGGGCGGGGATGGCGATCAGCCCATGCGGGTCGAGGCGACCAGTGCCGGCGAGTGCCACCGCCGTGCCGGCGACCAGCAGGCCGGCCGCGGTGACGGCGGCGGCCGAACGGCGCAGCCACCGCCCACCCGCTGCGGCCGGCAGACCGAGCACACCGAGGACGGCCGCGGTGAGGCCGGCCAGGAACAGCGCCTGGGCGATCGGCAGGTCGGGCAGGTAGTGGTAGAAGGTGGCGACGCCCTCGTTCGGGCCGATGTTCCAGGGCCCGGCGACCAGCGGGGAGATCTGCCAGGGCGACCCGGCGCCGTGAATGAACTGGGCGCTGATCTCCAGGGCCAGGAACGCCGTGATCGCGGCCAGCGGCGCGGTGAACCGGCTCGGCCGAAGAGCCCCGGCGGCGAAGCCGAGCGCGGAGAACGCCGGCACGCTCGCCGCGGCGACCACGGCCGGCCACCACAGCGGACCGCCCCAGGAGACCTGCGACGCAGTGACCGCGTAGAGGACGCCCACGCAGACCAGGTACGCGACGACCACCCAGCTGGTGGTGGCGGCCCAGGCGGCGAGCTGGCGCATCCAGCGCGGTCGGGCGGTGCCGGCGAGCAGGCCCGTCATCGCATGGCGGCCCTCCCGCGAGCCGACCCACGCCCCGGCGCCGACCACGGTCGGCACGAACACCGACACCACCGAGGTCTGCATCGACATCACCCGCAGGCTCCAGGACGGCGGGTAGGCGACGGTGCGGCGGTAGACGACGAACCAGAACAGCGCGGCGACCAGCGGCAGCATCCAGATCATCGCGTTGCGTCGAAGTTCCAGGCGCAGCAGCCGGCCGGCCGGCCGGAGCGGCAGGCGGCGCTCGCGCGTCGCGGATACCGCGGTCATGACCGGGCCTCGGCCAGCACCGCGCTGTAGCCGCGCTCCAGCTGGGCGTCGCCAGCGGCGTCGGTGCCCTCACCGCGGGTGGTGAGCTCGGCCGGCGTGCCGTGGAAGACGATCTTTCCCTGGTCCATCAGGGCGACCCGGGAACAGGCGGCGCCGACGTCCTCGACCAGGTGCGTGCTGACGACCACGGTGGCGCTCTGCCCGAGGTCGCGCAGCAGCGTGCGGAACGCCATCCGCTGCTCTGGGTCGAGGCCGGCGGTCGGCTCGTCGAGCAGCAGCAGCTCGGGTACGTTGACGATCGCCTGGGCGATGCCGACCCGACGCAGCATTCCGCCGGACAGCGTGCGCAGCTTCGTCTTCGCCTTGTCCCCCAGGCCCACTCGCTCGACGGCGGCCGCGACCGCGTGCGGCACCCGCTCGGCCGGAACCTCCTTGAGCAGCGCGAAGTACTCCACGAACTCGACCACCGTGAAGCCCGGGTAGTAGCCGAGGCTCTGCGGCAGGTAGCCCAGCCGGCGGCGGATCTCGCGTCGCTGGGCGTGGTCGCCGGGATCGCGGCCGAGCAGGCGCAGCCGGCCCGACGTCGGCGGGATGACCGTGGCCAGCATCCGCAGCAGCGACGTCTTGCCCGCCCCGTTCGGGCCGAGGAGGCCGAGCACCCCCTCTTCGGCGCTGAGCGTCACCCCCGCCACGGCCTGGGTGCGCCCGAGCCGGCGGGTCAGGTCGACTGTCTCGACGTTCATCGTGTTCCTCTCTCGGTCCGGATGGCGTACAGCACGATCGCCGCGCCACCGACCGCGGTGGCCAGGTAGGGGGCTATCAGGACGGAGTCGGTGACCGCGGCGGACAGCCGTCCGGCGCCCGCCTGCCCGGACAGGATCGCGATCAGCCAGGCGGCCACGCCCGCGGCCATCCCGACGTTGGCCGAGCGGGCCAGCGTCGCGGCGGCCAGGGCCAGCGCGCACATCGCGGTCATCGGCAGCAGCCAGCCGAACGTCACCGCGGTCGCCGCCCCGGACGCCGCCGAGCCGGCGAGTCCGAACGCGGCGTTGAGGGCGAACACCGCGAGCGCGCGGACCAGCAGCACCATCCGGTCACTGACCGCCGTGCTGCGCGAGAGCTCCCAGGCCGGGTCGATGCCCGGCCCGTAGGCGTAGGCGATGCTGGCCGCGGCGATGCCGGGCGCGCAGATGGCCACGTACGGTGTGCCGGTCTCCCGGGTGGCCAGCACCCCGGCCACCAGCACCAGGCCGGTCGCGATCAGCCAGCCGAGCAGCAGCGACGGCGTGACCACCAGCGCCCGGGCCAGGCCCGGCGAGCGCAGCAGCCGGCCGGCCAGGCGTTCGAGGCGGCCCGGGTGACGCCGCCAGGCCTGCGCGGTCACCCCGATCCAGACCCGGCCCAGGTCGACCTCGCCAGCGTGGTGGTGTTCGCCGGTCATCGCCCGCCTCCGTCGGCCATCGGCTCGTCGCGGCGAAGCGCCGCCCGCATCAACCGGCGCACGTGGTACGCGCGGCTCTTCACCGTGCCCGCCGGCACACCCATCAGCTCGGCCACCTCGGCCACGCTCCTGTCCTCGACGTACATCAGCCGCCACGTGATTTGGCCCGCCGGGCCCAGTTGCTTGACCGCTTCGGCCAGTTCGATCTTGGACAGCGCCGCCTCGGCCGCGTCCGGGGCGGTCGGCTCGTCCGCGGCCGGCAGCGCGTCCAGCAGGACTTCGGAGCGACCGCGCTTGCGCAGCCAGAGCGCGGCCTGGCGGCGGGCGATCCCCCACAGCCAGCCGCCGGCGCCCTCGCGCCGGTAGGCGGCCGCGCCGCGCCAGGCCGCGAGGAACGTCTCCTGCAGCACGTCCTCGACGTCGGCGGCGGGCAGGACCGCGCGCAGCCGGGCGGCCAGCCACGGCGCGTGCCGCGAGAACAGCTCCCGCAGCGCCACGTCGTCACCGGCCGCCAC
>JBDTXT010000328.1:0-3727 GCA_040006035.1 Pseudonocardiales bacterium
TTCTCGAACTTCGCGATCTCGTTCTCGATCATCTCGATCCTGGCCGGCTGCTTCACCACCTTTGCGGTCGGCTGGAACAACGGCGGCCCGGCCGCTATCGCGTGGGGCTGGCCGATCGCGGCCGGCTTCATCCTCATTGTCGGTCTATGCATGTCCGAACTGGTATCGGCCTTTCCGACGTCGGGCGGCATCTACTGGTGGGCGTCCAAGCTCGGTGGCCCGAAGGCCGGCTACTACACCGGCTGGCTGAACTTGATCGGACTGCTCGCGATCGACGCGTCGGTCGCCTATGGTTGCGCCACGTTCATCGACCTCACCCTCGACGTCTACAGCAAGTCGTGGCTGGCGCATTACAGCCTGACCCGAACATTCATCATTTTCGTGATCGTGCTGTTCCTGGTGGCACTGGTCAACATCTTCTCCAGCCACCTGCTCGCCGTGATCAACAACATCTCGGTGTGGTGGCATGTCGCGGGCGCCAGCATCGTGGTGGCCATCCTGCTGTTCGCCCCCAGTCACCACGCGAGCATGTCCTCGGTGTTCAGCCATACCGTCAACAACACCGGCTTCTTCGGCGGCCACACCGGTGGGATCGCGTTCTTCCTCGGTGTTCTTCCGCTATCCGTCATCCTGACTCAATACACGATCACCGGCTACGACGCCTCGGCCCACCTGTCGGAGGAGACCCACTCGGCGGCCGACTCGGCGGCGAAGGGGATCTGGCGTTCTATCTTCTACTCGGCCATCGGCGGTTGGATCCTGCTGCTGGCGTTCCTGTTTGCCGTGCAGGACGAGAAGGGCGTGTCGACAGGCGGCGGCGGAGTCGCGGTCATCTTCGCCCAGGCGCTGACGACCAATTGGGCGGCACTGATCCTGTTCATCTCGGCCGTGGGGCAGTTCTTCTGCACGACCGCCTGCATGACAAGCACCACCCGGATGCTGTTCGCGTTCAGCCGCGACGGTGCGGTGCCTGGATCACGCTATTGGTCGAAGCTGAACAGGAACCGCGTCCCGGTGTACGGAGTCGTGGTGTCCGCCGTCATTGCCGTGCTGCTCACCGCACCCGCTCTCGTCAAGGTCAACATCGCCGGGGCGCCCGTGCCCGTGGCCTTCTTCGCTGTCGTGACGATCGGCGTGGTCGGCCTCTACGTCGCGTTTGCGATTCCCATCTACCTACGCTGGAAAGCCGGCGACAGCTTCCAGCCGGGCGGTTGGACCCTGGGCAAGAAGTACCGCTGGATGTGCCTAGTGGCAGTCGCGGAGATTGCGATCACGTCGTTCATCGCCTTGATGCCCACTTCCACGCTCGGGACGCCGTGGTATCCGGGCTTCGGCTGGTCCAGCCTGAAGTTCGTCAACTACACACCGATCGTCCTCGGCGTGTCCCTAGTGCTGCTGTGGCTGGGCTGGCACCTGTCGGCGAAGAAGTGGTTCACCGGCCCGAGGATGACCATCGATGTGCCCCCGGACGGCTCGCCGGCGGATGCGATGCTCAGGTCCGACACCCCGCTGCGGGCTGGAGAAACCGGGTAGGTCGCCACGCAGCAGAGCGCTGCTCGACCGATCACACTTCGCCGAAGATGTCGCCGACGAAGCGCGAGTAGGTCGGCCAGTTCACGCCGAACTGGAACTCCTGCACAATGAAGTACGTCGAGCGGCGCGACAAGAAGTGGAAGATCGTCGTCGTCGCGAACTGCCACCGAGCCAGCATCAACGCATCCACGGGCAGGGCCTCTCACCGAGATTGGGACGGGCAGCGCCAACTCGACGCCTGAGCCAGCCCGTCGCGCGGCGCGGGCAACTGGCAGGGCCGTAGTCCCCGGGCCGCACGGGACCTAGGGCCCGCACCCGTCCGCCGAGCTCGGTCTGATCGCGCTGGGGCTGATCACGTGCCTGTCCCGCCGCGGCCAGTACCTCGCGGGCGTCCAACGCCGAGGTGGTGGCCGAGCTGGACCGGTCCGAAGACGCGGCACCGCCTCCCTGTGATCACCTCTTCCCCGCTGCTGACCGGTTCGGCGACGGCAAACCGGGGCCGCGCGGGGAAAACCTGATCCCCGCGGGCCGCGGGCCACTGCCCAGGCGATCGGTGGCCCTCGGACTGGATCACGTTGTGTCAACTGGTGCGCTAACCCCTCAGGGGCGCGCCACTCAACCCACACCGCACACTCAACGCAGCAATTCACGGGCGTGTGCGTACTTCGCCTCGAGGCGAGCCCGGGTCTCCGGGTCGAGCCTGGCCACGCGTTCAGGGTCGCTGTTGTCGGCCAGGTCCGCGCGCTTGACCGTCACCGCCAACGGGTCGGCCGTGCTCGGGGTGTCCTCGACGACATCGTGCAGCCAGGCGACGGCTTCGGCATCAGGGTCACCAGCGACGCGGGCCGCCACCCTCGCCGGGTGGCTGATGTACGCGGCACCGGCCTTGTCCTGCTGGCTTCAGCGTGCCGCGCCGATGCGATCCAGCAGGGCAAGAAGATGCTGGTGCACCTCGTCCGGCCGCTCCATCTGGATGAAGTGCGACCCGAGCAGTTCGACGTACTCGGCGTGTGGAATGCGCTCGGCTGCTCTCTTCATGTCGCGGGCCGAGGCGAGCATGTCGTGCTTGCCGGCGATGAAGGTCGTCGGCACAGTGATCGAACTCAATGACACGCGGGCGTGTTGGTCGGCTCCGCGAGCCAGGTGCATGCCCCATTCGATGGGGGTATCGAGGTAGGTGAGCACCGCCCGGCGCACGACGGCCGGGTCGGCGCCAGGAAACATCAGCCCGCTGCGCTGCAAGACGAACGTCGCCACCGGTCCCATGGTGATGCGGGTCGTGAGCGGGTTCAGCACCGGCCCGAGGCGCCCCAGCGACCGCATGACGGTGCGGGCGACTGGCCGGCGGGCGAAGCGCGGAATGAACAGGGGCGCACCCACCGAGGCGAACGTCGCACCGGGTACGCCCGCGACGGCGAAGATCCCGGTGAGCCGGTCCGGGTGCTGCACTGCCATTTCGAAGGCGGTGTTCACCCCGATCGACCAGCCGATCGCCGGGCAGGCATCGACGCCGGCGTCGTCCAGCACGGCGACCGCGTCCTCGACGAAGGCGTCGATGCCCACCCGGCTGATGTCCTCCGGCCGCGCCGAGCCACCGACGCCGCGATGGTTCCACGACACGATGTGGACGCCACAATCGCGGCGCAGCAGGGCCGGCCACGCGTGCGGGTTGGTGCCGAGACCGTTACACAGCAGGACCGTCGGCCCGTCGGCGTCATTCGTCCACGCCTGAAGTCTCGTGCCGTCGGCACTGTGCACGTTGTAGTAGCGCAGCGACTCGACGGACGAACTGGCTTCGGTGCGAGAGGTCGAGCCTTTGCGACCAGGAGTCATGGTCGACAGTCTGCCGGTATGCCAGCTTGGCTGCCCATCGCGCACACCTAGACAGCCTGCGTCAACGCGGTCTCGGCGTGGTCAGCGGCACTCGCGATCGTGCTCCGTTCTATCTCGTGGATCGGCGGTCTCGGACGACGCGGCGCAGTGACAGGTGCTCCAGCCCGGACGGCAGACCCTTCAGGCTGCCGCGCCCCCCGCCGAGCCACTGTCCAGGTCGTCCCGCATCTGGCGAGGCGGAGGAATGGGCCGCGTAGTGAAGGAACAGACGCGCCGTGTTGAAGAGCACGGCCGCTAGGCCCAGTTCGAAGACGGTGCTCCCCCAACTCAACAGTCGGTCCCATCCGTCGGCGGCGGTCAT
>JBDTXT010000329.1:0-3723 GCA_040006035.1 Pseudonocardiales bacterium
GCCACCGGCTATGGGCGAGATCGCCATGTTCAGGGGTAATCTCGCCAGCATGGCTCGGGAGGCGGATCGCCCGCTACGGATCGGCGTCCTGGCCCGACGGACCGTGCTTCTTCATTGATTGACATAATGTCCATTATCGGCGGTAGGCGGCGATGGCGTTCTGAGGGCTGACGGCGGGCCGCCACCTCGTGATGATCTCGCTCGGATCTGCCAAGAATCGCGGATCCGCCCGAGATCATCGGCCCGAACGGCCTGCCGGGCTTGTTGGGCACCATCGCTTGTTCGCCCTGGTCGCCGACACCGTCATGGTGCTCCGGACCAGACGGCGTCGGTTGACATAACGTGTGCGCGGGGGACAGTCCGCGCTGACGGGCCCGACTAGCAGGGCTTGTTCCAGTCGCTGGGTGCAGGCGCCTTGTACGCCGAAGGACCGACCGGGCCCGTCGACTCGCTGGTCTCGCCGACCTCACCCCATGCGCCGCCGTAGCGGTACCAGGGCTGGTCGCGCACGTTGAGCAGGTTGTTCCACGTCGACCAACTCGGTCCCTGGTCGGTTCGATCGAGGTCGTGCCCTCCCCCGGTGGGGTAGGAGGCATGGGTGCCGAGTGCGCTGTAGGCGACCGGGTGCGAATTGACACTCGCAACGCCGCTCCACGGCAGGGTGCAGTACCCGGAGTGGATGAAGTAGGCCACCTGCGTGGCGTGGTTATACGCATCGAGGCGGACGGTGACCCGCTCCCAGTCCCCCTCGTGATCAGCGACCGTCGTGATGGCGTCGTTGAAAGCGTAGAAGAACCAGTAGGTGACGAACTGGTGCGCCTGGTACTCGTAGAAGACCGGTGCGGTCCGCCCGACGCCACGCCGGGCGGCGTTGTCCAGGTCGAGGAAGAATCCCTCGCCGCTCACCACACCGCTTCGGGGCCGGGTGTAGGCCGTGGTGGTGTACCACTGGTCATTGTGGGCGCACACGGGCCATGAGTTCGCGGTCTGGTGCCGATAGCCCCCGTTGCCGAGCTTGGCGATGTCGACATTTCCCCGGCTGGCGAGCTGGTGGTCGGCACAGCTCTGGTCGTGCGCCCACCGCAGGTTGGAGCGGGCCACGAAGTCCTTGGCGATCGCCGGTCGGTAGATGTCAGTGGAGTACAGGTACACCGACGGCGCGTACTGCATGATCACGTCCAGGTCGGTGACAGCAGCCGCCGGCGGGGACACCGCAGTCAGAGTGGCAAGGCCGAGAAGTACGCTGATAGACAGCACGCGGACTTTGGCCAGCTTTCCACTACTCTGCATCAATTGTCCTATCGTCGGCAGCGCTTCCAACCGTAGCCAGTCGAGCCCCCTTCGGGTAGGTATGGGCTCCCCAACTACGAACGGTCACCGTGCCCTACGACGTGAGGATCTCCATGCCGACACTGCCGCTGAGCCCCGACGAGCTGCTCACGACTACCCGATCCGTGCGCAAGCGCCTGGACCTGACCCGACCAGTGCCGATCGAGCTGGTGCGCGAGTGTCTCGAGATCGCCCTACAGGCGCCGTCGGGCAGCAACCGCCAGGACTGGCATTGGCTCGTCGTCACCGCCCCGGAGGTCCGAAGCGAGATCAGCGTCTATTACAAGCGTGCGTGGGACGCCTACGCCGGGTCGGGATCCTCGGCGGGCAATCTGTTCGCCGACGATCCGGCCAGGGCGGCGACTCAGCAGCGCGTCGGCGAGAGCGCGACGTGGCTGGCCGAACGGATGCACGAAGTGCCCGTGCTCGTGATCGCATGTCGCACAGTCACCAGCCTGTCTGCCGGCAACCAAGCCGATGTGTGGGGCTCATTGCTCCCCGCGGCGTGGAGTTACTGCTTGGCGGCGCGGGCCCGCGGGCTGGGAACAGCCTGGACGACGCTGCACCTGGAGTACGAGACCGAGGTGGGCGAGATCCTCGGACTGCCGGGCAACGTCCGCCAAGGGGTACTCATCCCCACCGCGTACTACAACGGCGATACGTTTCGCCCTGCACCGCGGCAGCCCCTCGACACGGTGCTGCACATCAACCACTGGTGAACGGGTAGTCTCGCGCGGCGCATTTTCACGACCTGATCGCCACTTCCCCGACGGCCAGGACACCCCGCTGCATAGGGGTGATGCCGCGCGGCGGGCCGGTTGGCCTCAGGCCCGGGCGGCCGCGCGAGCCATCCGGCCCCAGCCCAGCGCGGCGCCGCCTGCCAGCGCGATTCCGCCCAGCGCGGCACGGTCGAGACCCTGGCGCCTGATCAACGGCAGGCTCTGCACCGCAACGTCGGCGGCGTCGACGGCCGCCTGCAGGGCGAATACCGAGGGTGACGGCCCACCCGGGCGGCGGACGGCATCGATGACCAGCCAGGCGAGCAGCAACTCGCGCACGCCGAACAGCCCGGCGAGCACCCGGGCGCTCGGGTTGTCGTGCTCGACCGGAAAGCCGCCGACCTTCGACGCGGCCTTCGGGGCCAGAATCGAGGCGACCCCGATCCCGCCGCGGATTGACGCCCCCGCCACGGCTCGACTGCGAAGACTCATCGCGCGACCCTACGCCCGCGGCGAACGGCATGACTCCGCTAGTCTGCGCTTGATTCCGGCACGTTCGCCCTAGCGTCGGTTCACTACGCCACTGACGAGGACGCTTTCATGTCAGAGCCACCGTTTCAGCCGCCGCAGGATGCTCAGCAGCCTTACCCGAACCCCTACGCCGGCCAGCAGCAGCCACCTGGGTATCCCGGCCAGGCGCAGCAGCAACCGCCGCCGTACGCGGCCCAGCCCTACGGCGCCGCGCCGCCGTACGGACCTGCGCCATACGCGGCCCAGCAATACGGCGGCCAACCGTACGGCGCGCCCAACTACGCCGCTCCGCAGTACTCGGCCTACGGCGCACCTGCTGTGGCGAAGCCCACCGGATGGTTCGTGGTCAATTGGCTGTTCCTCTGGCCACTTGCGATCTATTCCCTCACCTCAGCGTGGGGGCCGATGGACCAGGCCCTCTTCGCAGGTGACATGCCCCGCGCGCAGTTCCACGCCGCGCGGGTCAAGAAGTTCGGCATCATTGCGTTGTGTATCGGACTCGGCCTGACCGTCGTTTGGGTCATCATCGCCGTAGCGCTCGCGGCGACCGCCACAGTGAGTTGCAGCTACGACTCCGCGGGCAACTACACCTGCTGACTCCGCCCAGGTCGTCATGCAAAGAACTATTTGCAAAGAAGCCTTTGCACAGCTATCTTTGCACCCATGCCGGTCCGAGGGTTCGAGATGGACGCCGCGACGCTGAAGGTGCTCGCGCACCCGATGCGCGTTCACATGCTGCGCATCCTGCAGCTGCGCAAGAAGGTCAGCGTGACCAGCCTCGCGGCGGAGTTGGGCGAAAGCACCGGTGCTACCAGCTACCACCTTCGCCAGCTCGCTCGCCACGGACTGGTCGAACAGTTCCAGCCTGACGACACAGACTCCAGTGCGGGGCGCAAGCAGCAGTGGTGGCGGATGGCCGTCGACGAGATCCACACGACCGGGTTCGACTTTCTGGCCCAGGCCGAGACGCGCGAGGCCGCCGGTTTCCTGTTGCGCGAGAACGCGGCCGACCGCAGCCGACGAATGGCGAACTGGTACGCCACCGCTACGCAGTGGCCCAAGGAGTGGCAACGCGCGTCAAGTGACATGGCCGCCCAGCTCGAACTCAGTCCGAAGCAGACCCGCGCCCTGGCCGATGAACTTG
>JBDTXT010000330.1:0-3720 GCA_040006035.1 Pseudonocardiales bacterium
GCGGCGCTGGTGCTCGTCGCTGTCGTCGTCGGGGCAGTGGAACTCGACCGGGTGCTCGCGCCGGTCGCGTTGGTGCTGCGGTGTCGGGACGGGGGGTGCGACGTGGACTTGCTGGTGCCCGGTTTCTCGTCTACCGGTGGACTGTCTGATTTGGTGGGACGGGTCAGGAGAAAGCCGCCGACTGCGAGTGCCGCGATGACGACCGCGGCGAGCAGCCACAGTGCCCACCGCCGGCTCGGCGGCTCGTCGACTGGCTCCCACGGGTCGATGAGCGCGGGTGGGGCGCCGATTGCGCCGCCACCGACGGCGGGCAGGCCGACGGTCGGCGCGTCGGCCAGGGCGGCTGCAGGCATCCCGGCGGCCCCGGTCGCTCCCGCAGCCGCGGCAGCCGCGACCAGCCCAGTCGCACCCGGGCCAGCCGCGCCAGCGGCGCCCACCGCAGCAGCGGCTGTCAGCGGGAACGGGGCCGACCTGTTCGTGGTGTCGCGCAGCGCCTGAGCCACCTGCTCCGCAGAGGGCCGCTCGTCCTGATCCATCGCCGTCATGGCCGCCAGCAGCGAGGGCCACGGCGGTGGCAGGTGCTCGGGGATGTCGGGGCTGCTGGCCAGCCGTGCCATCACGGCCTCCAGCGGCGGCCCGTCGAAGGACCGGACTCCGGTATGGGCCTCGATCAGCACCAGGCCGAGCGCATACACGTCTGCCACCGGGCCCACGTCGGAGCCGCGGGCCTGCTCGGGGGCGAGGTAGGTGGCAGTGCCGACCGTGAAGTCCGCACTCGTCATCCGGTCACTGCCGATAAGCCGGACGATGCCGAAGTCAGACAGCCGGGCCCGAACGGTGTGATCGCCAGCCGTGCGGTCGGTGCCGAGCAGGATGTTGGCGGGTTTGACGTCGCGGTGCACCATTCCCTGGGCGTGCACGTAGGCGAGCGCATCCGCGATCTGGATCCCTACCTCGCGCACCTCAGGCTCGGCGAGTGGTCCCTGCGCGATACGCGCCGCCAGCGTCGGGCCGTTTATCAGCTCCATCACCAGGAACGTCGGTCCCTCAGCGTGCCCGCTGAGCGAGCCGTCGAACAGCGTGATCAGGTTCGGATGGTTGAGCCGGGCCAAGGCGTGCAGTTCGATCTGCTGACGCTCGGCACCGGACGCGGTATCGGCCTCGATGGCGTGCGTGCGGAAGACCTTGACCGCGACATCGCGTGCAAGCAGCTCATCATGGGCCCGGAATACCTCGGCCATGCCCCCGGCGCCGACGCGGTCGATGACTCGATATCGGTTACCGAGCACCCAGCTCGACCCGCCTGACGGCTCGCTCGACGCGGGCAGGGGTGGGATCGCTCCGGTGGCAGGGTCGAGTGCACCCGGGTGGGCGGAGATGGCTCCTCCAATTGCTCTTCGGGCTCGCTGTGCATTATCTGGGTCATTCCCTTCATACTGGTTTGCCAAACCGCCATTAAGCCCAAGCCCGGAGTAGGTGACTATGCCCACCGCCACGGTTACCTGCCCGCTGTGCGAAGCCACTTGTGGACTTCAGGTCACCCTGGCCGCTCAGCACATCACCGATGTACGCGGTGACGACAAGGACGTCTTCTCGGCCGGATTCATCTGCCCGAAGGGCGCGTCGCTCAAGGCCTTGCACGAGGATCCTGACCGCCTGCAGCAGCCCTTGATCAAGCGCAACGGGGTGTTCGAACCAGCCAGCTGGGACGACGCGTTCGCCGAGATCGAACGTCGGCTGCCCCCGCTGATCGCCGAGCACGGTAAGAACGCGGTGGCCGTCTATGCCGGCAACCCCTCCTCCCACAACCTGGCCGCCCTGCTCTACGGGCGGGTGTTCTACAAGGCTCTGGGCACCCAGAACATCTACACCGCCGGCACTGTCGACCAGATCCCCAAGCACTTCTCGTGCGGGTACCTGTTCGGCGACCCGTTGACGATCCCCATCCCCGACCTCGACCGCACCAACCACCTGCTTCTGCTCGGCGCCAACCCGCTGGTGTCCAACGGCAGCCTGATGACCGCCCCGGACGCCCGTGGCCGGCTCAAGGGCATCCGCGCGCGCGGCGGCAAGATCATCGTGATCGATCCGCGCCGCACCCGCACCGCAGAGATGGCCGACGAGCACCACGCGATCCGTCCCGGCACCGACGCCCTGCTGCTGGCGGCCCTGGTCACCGTCCTGTTCGACGAAGCGCTGGTGTCGTTGGGACGCTTGGCCGAATACGTGAACGGTTTGGACGATGTTCGGGTTTACGCGGCACCGTTCACGCCGGAGGCCGTGAGCGCCAACGTCGGCATCGCCGCCGATGACATCCGCAGAATGGCGCGGGAGTTGGCCGCCGCCGACCGGGCCGTCGTCTACGGACGGATCGGCACGACGACACAGGCGTTCGGCACGTTGACCAGCTGGCTGGTCGATGTGCTCAATGTGCTGACGGGCAACCTCGACCGCGAGGGCGGCGCCATGTTCCCGCTCGCCGCCGCCGGCCAGAGCAACGCCCGGCCCGGGCGCAGCCGCGGGTTCACCCACGGCCGCTGGCGCAGCCGGGTGCGTGACCTGCCAGAGGTGATGGGCGAGCTGCCGGTGGCCACGCTGGCCGACGAGATCCTGACGCCGGGGCCGGGACAGGTACGCGCTCTCGTCACGGTGGGCGGCAACCCGTGCCTGAGCACGCCGAACGCCCGGCGGCTGACCGAGGCTGTCGAACAGCTGGACTTCATGCTCTCGCTGGACGTCTACCTCAACGAGACGAGCCGGCACGCGGACGTGATCCTGCCCGGCCCGCCGCCGCTCGCCCGCGACCATTACGACCTCGTCTTCTACCAGCTCTCGGTGCGCAATATCGCCAACTGGACCCCGGCGCAGCTCGACACCGACATCGCGCCGGAGTGGCAGACGCTGCTGCGGTTGGTCGGCATCGTCACCGGTCAGGGCGCCAATGCCGATGTCGGCGCGATCGATGATTTCGTCGCGGGCGAGCTCGCCCGGCGAGCCGGCCTCGACGTGAGCATCGCCGCCCAACGAAGTGGCCCAGCACGGCTGCTCGACCTCATGCTGCGGGCCGGCCCGTACGACGTCACGCTCGCCGATCTCGAGGCGCAGCCGCACGGCATCGACCTCGGCCCGCTGCAGCCCCGGATACCGGACGTGCTCGGCACCCCGAGCGGCCGCATCGAGCTGGCACCCGAGGCGATCACGGTCGACTTGCCCCGGTTGGCGGCGCAGCTCGATCACCCGCCCAACGGCCAAATGCTGCTGATCGGGCGCCGCCAGCTCAGCTCGAACAACTCGTGGATGCACAACTTGGCGCCGCTCGTGCGCGGCGGGAATAGGTGCACCGCGCAGATGCATCCGGAGGACGCGACCCGCCTTGGCCTCACCGAGGGGGTGCTGGCGCGGGTGCGCTCGCGGGCCGGCGAGGTGCGGGTGCCGGTCGAGATCACCGACGCGGTGCGGCCCGGTGTCGTGAGCATCCCGCACGGCTGGGGCCACGACGTGGCCGGCACGCGGGCCTCGGTGGCCACCGCCCACGCCGGGGTGAACTCCAATGTGCTGGCCGATCAGCTCCTGCTCGACGAGCTGAGCGGTACCGCCGTGCTGAACGGCATCCCCATCGAGGTCGATGCCGCAACCTGACGCTTAGCCTGCGGTGGCCTTGCTCGCGGGTGCCTTGCGTGCCCGCGGCTTGCTCGCCTTGGCCGGGGCAGGCTTGGTGAC
>JBDTXT010000331.1:0-3717 GCA_040006035.1 Pseudonocardiales bacterium
GCGTCGCTCGGGGACGCCACGGGCACGCGCCGCTTCGACGTAGTCCGAGCGCATTGTCTGCAGCAGGTTGACGCGTACCAACCGGATGAAGACCCCGCCGATGTACAGACCGAGAGTCAACGCGGGCAGGACGGTGTGTCGCAGCACGTCGGTGATGTCGCCCGAGTCGCCGTAAAGGAGGGCATTGAGGAGGTAGATGTGCGTGTCGTGCGGAACGTTGCTGCCGGTGATGCCCAGTTCGATGTCCGGGCTGGCCCGCCCGGAGGAGAAGAACCAGCCCAGCTTGACCGCGAACAGCAACTTGAACAGTAGCCCGAGGAAGAACACCGGCGTCGCGTAGGCGAGCACGGCGAACAGCCGCAGCCCGACGTCGGGTAGCCGGTCGCGATAGCGCGCCGCGAACCGGCCAAGTGGGATGCCGAGGGCGAGCGCGATGAGGAAGGCCCAGGTCGTCAGTTCGAGCGTCGCCGCACCCTTGACGATCAGCTGGTGGCTGATCTGCTGCTTGTCGGTTAATGCTTGACCGAAGTCGAGGTGGGCCACGCCGACCAGGTAGTGCCAGTACTGCGACAGCAGCGGCTTGTCGAGTCCCGCATTGTGCCGTCGGATCGCGATCTGGTCAGGTGGCAGTCGACCGCCGAAGGCAGACTGGATCGGGTCACCGATCACCCGCATGACGAAGAAGACCATCGTCACCAGCACCCACACCATCGGGATGATCAGCAGCAACCGGGTGAGCAGGTAGGTGCGTAGCGAACCGGAGGAACTCTTGATAGCGGTGGCCATCGGGACCTTCCACTCTGTTCAGCCGACGACGCCGGGCTGGCGCACCCTGATGAGCGGGGCGCAGCCCGGCGTCCGCCGGCCTCAGGTTCGGACGGTCAGCTCTTGCTGAACAGCCAGAACCGGATGAGGTAGGTCGGATCCAGTGTCTCCTGGACGCCACTTACGTTGGACCGCACGACCGCGACCTGGTTGCCCGACAGCAGCGGCAGGTACGGCATCTCACCGGTGGCGAGGACCTTCTGGATCTGCTGCAGGGCTGCAGTTCGATCCGCGCCGGGTTTGGTCTCCTCCGTTGTCAGCAACGGCAGCACGCCGTCCTTGTCGCACGGACGGTTCTTCGCACCCGGGTCGCAGTAGTGGACGTGGACGAAATTCTGCTCGCTCAGGAAGTTGAACAGGTAGTTGTCCGCGTCCACGAAGTCAGGGAACCAGCCGAGCTGGAAGATCGGGTAGGTGTCCTTGACCCGCTCCTTCGAGTAGGTCGGGTACTCCGTCGACTGGATGCTCACCTTGAACAGACCGGTCGCCTCGAACTGTCGCTTCAACTCGTTGTATTCCTGGTCTGACACCGGACCGTAGTGGCCGAGCGTGTACTGCAGGTTCAGTGTCACCGGCGTCTTGACGCCGGCCTCCTGCAGCGCCGCCTGGGCCTTCGCCTTGTCCGGTGCTGAGCCAAAAGCGTCCTTGAACGCCTCGGACGCATCGGCGATGCCGTTCGGCACCATCGAATAGGCGGGCTGGTAGGTGCCCTTGAACACCTTGTCGGCGATGGCCTGCCGGTCGACCGAGTAGGCCATTGCCTTGCGGATCGCTAGCTTCTGGGCATCGTTCTTGCCAGGCATCGTCTTGAAGTTGAAGACGATGTAACGAAGTTCGCCGCCAGCGCCGGTGAGCACCTTGACTCCGCTCGCGCCCTTCAGGCTGCCAATGTCGGTAGGCGTAAGGCTACGCAAGGCAACGTCGATAGCGCCCTGCTGGATGTCGAGTTTCATGTTCGACGCCTCGGTGTAGTACTTCAGCGTGACGTTGGCGGTCTTCGCCTTGTTCGGGCCGGAGTAGTTCGCATTGGCCTTGAGCGAGACGAGCTGGTTCTTGTTGTAGCTGACGAGCGCGTACGGACCGGAACCGATGACCTTGTCATCCGCAAGGACCTTGTCCGCCGCGAAGACCTTGCTGTCCACGATCGGGCCGGCCGATGTGCCTAGTACGAGCGGCCAGGTCTGGTCATTCGCGTTCTTGAGGGTGAAGACGACTGTGGAGGGGTCGCTGGCCTTGACGTCGGTCATGTTCGCGATGAGCGACGCTGGACCGTTGGGGTCGTTGATCTTGGCGACGCGCTTGTAGGAGAACACGACGTCGTCGGCAGTGAGGGGGTCGCCGTTAGAGAACTTCTGCCCGGCCTTCATCTTGCAGGTGTACTCGGTGGGCTTGGTGAATGAGCAACTCTCGGCTGCGTCCGGCTCGGGGGTCTTCTTGCCGGCCGGGACTTGCATCAAGAACTGGTAAACGTTGACTTCGAGCATCAGCGAGCCGAAGTCGTATGAGGCGGCGGGGTCGAGCGCCACGACCTGGTCAGTGGTGCCGAGCGTCATCGGCTTGCTCGTCGAGCCGCTGCTGCCGCCGCCCCCGGACTTCTTCTTCGAGCCGCATGCGGCCAGCGATACGGCAAGCAGAACCGCGGCCGTGAGGGCCAGCGCCTTGCCGGTAGTGCTCCTTGTGAACGCCATGTCGTCCTTTCTCCGGCGGACAACCCTGTCCGCGCAGCCTCGTGCGTCTCGTCGTCGCACGTGAAGGTCCCCGAGCCTAGCGATATGAGCCTTCCTGCGGGGAGGTCGTCTGACGGACCGTCACCGACCTGTTGCACGGGCAGGTGGCGGTTTGTCCAGATCGCGTAGAGCGAGGCTGCCCGTACGCTGGCGCTGTGACGGACCGGCTGCCGATCAAGATGCTGCACGACCGGGTGCTGGTCAAGGAACCGCGGGAGGACGGCGAGCGGCGCTCGTCGGGCGGCATTGTCATCCCGGCCACCGCGCAGGTGGCCAAACGGCTGATCTGGGGCGAGGTGCTGGCGGTCGGCAATCACGTCCGAGCCGTGGAGCCCGGAGATCAGGTGCTGTTCAGCCCCGACGACCGGCACGAGGTCGAGATCGCGGGCGATGACTACCTGTTGCTGCGCGAGCGGGATCTGCACGCTGTGGCCGCCGAACGCAACGACGCCAACACCGGGCTGTACCTCTAACTCTGCCCGGTGTCGCGCACCCGGTTCAGCCACTCGCGGGCCCCGACGAAGTCGGGGTCGGCGCGGCCAAGGACGACCGCACCCTGCACGCCGTCGCGGCGCGGGTAGGAGCCCAGGAAGCGCACGTCGCCGCAGATCCGGTGCAGCGCGGCGATCGCGTCGCCGACCCGTTCGTCGGCCAGGTGACCTTCGCAGTCAATCGAGAAGCAGTACTGGCCGATGCCGGCCTTGGTGGGGCGCGATTCGATGCGGGTCAGGTTGACAGCCCGGGCCGCGAACTCAGTGAGAATCTCCAGCAGCGCACCCGAGTGGTCCTCCCGCAGGTAGGCGACGAGGGTTGTCCGGTCATTACCGGTCGGTGGCAGCGGCGGCGACGGCCGGGTCAGGAGCACGAAGCGGGTCACCGCCCCAGGGTTGTCGGCGATGTCGTGGGCGAGGACGTTCAGCCCATACAACTCGCCGGCGACCGCGGCACCGACGGCCGCGTCGTAGTCTCCCGCAGCGACGGCCTGGGCGGCACCTGCCGTCGAGGCGACCAGCGCGACCTGCGCGCGCGGCAGGTTCCTGAGCAGCCAGCGGCGCACCTGGGCTTCGGCGTGCGGGTGCGTGGCGATCGTGCCGATGGCAGCCAGGTCGGTCCCGGGTCGCGCCATCAGTTCGAACGCGACGTGCAGGTAGGTCTCCTCGGCGAT
>JBDTXT010000332.1:0-3697 GCA_040006035.1 Pseudonocardiales bacterium
ATCGCGCGGGCGCTCACCGTCGACCCCGAGGTGCTGGTGGCCGACGAGGCAGTGTCGATGATCGACGTGTCGCTGCGGCTGGGCATCCTGCGCCTGCTGCGCGATCTACGGCGCGATCTCGGTGTCTCGCTGCTATTCATCACCCACGACGTCGCCACGGCGCGTTACGTCGGCGACGGGGGTGAGATGCGGGTGCTCTACCGCGGCGTGGTCATCGAGAGCGGCACGACTGACGACCTCATTCAGCACCCGGTGCATCCGTATACGCAGTGCCTGCTCTCGGCGATCCCGGTGATGCGCGGTCTCGAGCGCGAGGGGACGCAGCGGCAGGTGCCGTTGGCTGCGCTCGACGAGCGCGAAGAGCCGCCGGGTTGCCTGTTCGCGCCGCGCTGCCCGTTCGCTCAGCCGGAGTGCAACGCTGAGCGGCCGCCGCTGGTCACGCAGGAGTCCGGGCACCGGCACGCGTGCCTGTTCCCGCAGGCGCGCGATGTGGTCCCGGCCGCCCTCGCGATGTAGTTCGCGGCCCGACCCTCTCTTGGCGGCCCACCACTCAACGCAGGTGGTTGGGGGCGCTCAGGACGTGATCGACGGCGGCGCGGACGTGGCCGTCGCTCGCGGTCATTGCCGCCTCGGCGGCCCGGACTGGAGCGCCGGACAGCGCCATCACGACCGCGGTCTTGAGCCGGCCGCCGGCCGCGATGAGCAGGGCCGCGCACTCGTCCTCGCTGAGCTGTCCGCCGGGTGCGTCCAGGCTGGCCTCGCGCAGGATGTCGAGGGTGCGCCCGCGCAGCTTGGCGTTCGAGGCGACCACGTCGACCATCAGGTTGGAGTAGGTGCGGCCGCAGCGCACCATCACCGCGGTGGACAGGCTGTTCAGCACGAGCTTCTGCGCGGTGGCCGCCTTGAGCCGGGTGGAGCCAGTCAACGCCTCGGGCCCGGTGTCCAGGCCGAGATGGACGTCGACCTCGTCGGCCATGTCGGCGTCCGGGTTGGCACTGACCAGAACGGTGTAAGCGCCGATCGCGCGGGCGGCGCGCAGCGCGCCGCGAACGTAGGGGGTGCGCCCGCTGGCGGACAGGCCGACCACGACGTCGCCCGCATTGACCGAGACGGCCTCTCGCGCGCCTTCGTCGTCGTCATCCTCGGCATCCTCGACGGGAAGTTCGAGCGCGGCGATGCCGCCGGCGTGATGGGCGACGACGACGGTCGACGTGAGCCCGAAGGTGGGCACCAACTCGGCGGCATCCATCACCGCGATGCGACCCGAGGTGCCCGCGCCGAAGTAATGCAGCCGGCCGCCAGAACTGAGTCGCTCGGCCGTGACGTCGACGACCTGCGCGAGCAAGGGCAGGACCCGCGCGACGGCTGCGGGCGGGATCCGGTCCTCAGCGTTCATGATGGCAAGCAGGTCGAGCGTGGGCAGCCGATCGAGGTTGCTCGTGCGCGGGTTCCGCTGCTCGGTCGGGGAGACGACTCTGGCTACGGGACGAGCGCTCACGAGACCCCAATCTCTGGAGGCAGCAATGTCAGTCGGCAACTACAGATCGTCGCATTTGGTTACTCAGTAACATAGCACGATGCGAATCATCGGAGGCATGTCTGGAACGTCTGCTGATGCGATCGATGTGATCGCCTTGGACGTGGCGCTAGCTGGCGATGAGCTGCGCTGCCTGGTGCTCGGCCACCGGGCGGTGGCGCTGCCCCCCGGGCTCCGGGCGGACCTGCTCGCGGCCCTGCCGCCGGCCCCCACCTCAGCGGCTGCCGTGTGCCGACTCGACACCGGGCTGGGGCAGGCCTTCGCCGCCGCAGTACAGCTCGCGCTGGACGAGATCTGCAACGCGACGGCCGACTTCGCGGTGATCTCGGGCCAGACGTTCTTCCACGACGTCGACGGCGCGCGCTGCCTGGGCACGCTGCAGCTGGGGCAGCCATCCTGGGTGGCCGAGCGCACCGGCCTGCCGGTCGTGTCGGACCTGCGCAGCCGCGATGTCGCCGCCGGCGGGCACGGTGCGCCGCTGGTGGGTCTGATCGACGCGCTCCTGCTGGCCGGCCGAGCGGGCAGCGGGGCGCTCAACCTCGGCGGCATCGCCAACCTGTCGGTCGTGGCCGGCGCCTCGACCATGGCCTATGACATCGGCCCGGCCAACGCGCTGCTCGACGCGGCGATCGCCTGGCGCAGCACAGGCGTGCTGAGCCTCGACATCGACGGCCAGGCCGCTGCCCGCGGCCACGTGCAGCAGCCGCTGCTCGATGTCCTGCTGGCCGACCCGTTCTACGCGCTGGCGCCGCCGCGCTCGACCGGCAAGGAGGCCTTCCACCTGCCGTACCTGCGCGACGCACTGCAGCGCAGCGGTGCCGAGGACATCGAGACCGACGACCTGCTGGCCACCCTGATTGCGCTCACCGCGAGCACGGTGGCGCAGGCGGTGACCGCGCACGGCCTGATCGAGTTGCTCGTCAGCGGCGGCGGTTGCCGCAACCGCACGCTGATGGGCGAGCTGGCAGCAAGACTGCCCGGAGTGCGGCTGAGGCGCTCGGAGGAATTCGGTATTCCGGAGCAGGCGAAGGAGGCCTTCGCCTTCGCCGTCCTCGGTTTCCTGACCGTGCACGGCTTGCCCGGTGCGCTGCCGTCGGCGACCGGCGCTCGGCAGGCCCGGATCCTCGGCAGCATCACGCCCGGCGCCGGCCCGCTCGTGTTACCCGAGCCGGCAGCGGCCGGGCCGGTGCGGATCCGCGTCCTGGACGGACATCAGCGCTTGGCCTGACGCGCACGGTAGGCCGCGACATTGGTGCGGTTGGCGCAGGACGTGCTGCAGAAGCGGCGGGACTGGTTCTTGGAAAGGTCGATCAGCACGTCGTCGCAGCGGTCGGCCGCGCAGGTGTGCAGCCGGCCGAGTTCCTGCTGGCGGATGACGTCGATGAACGCCATCGCAGCCTCGACGGCCATCCGGTCGGCGAGCGGCGCGTCCGGTGGAGTCGCGTGCAGGTGGTAGTCCCAGACATCGTGCTTGACCAGTTGCGGGAGTGCGTTCGCCTCGCGCAGCAGTTCGTTGACCAGCTCGGCGACGCCGTCCTTGTCGAGGTACCAGAGCTGGCGCAGCCGGGGCCGCAGCGCGCGGACCTCATCCAGCTCTACCTGGCTGCGGCGCCGCTGGCCCGTCCAGCCCCAGGCGCGGACGAACTCGTCGAGTGTCTCGGTGTCGGGGAGCGCGTCGCCATCGTCCTGGTCGGTGTTCACCAGGGCGGCCGCGGCAGCGAGCGCCACTTCCGTGTCATGGGCAAAAAGCACCTTGACTCCTTTCATGCTCGTCGACTATCGTCGGGCTAGGTAAGCATCATAACGTCAAATGACTAGTTACGAGAGTATGAGGGTGACATGGGCAACGGGTCGGTCCGCGGCGCGGGACTCCTGCTGGCGGTGCTATCGGCAGCCACCTTCGGCACGGCCGGCGCGTTCGCGACATCGCTCAGCCACGCCGGCTGGTCGCCGGGCGCAGCGGTCACGACTCGCGTGTCCGTGGCCGCGCTCGTCCTCACCGCGCCTGCCCTGCTGCAGTTGCGCGGACGCTGGGCCCTGCTGCGGCGCGGCGGGGGGACGCTCGCGGTGTTCGGGTTGTTCGCCGTCGCTGCGGCCCAGCTCTGTTTTTTCAACGCCGTCACCTATCTGTCGGTCGGCGTGGCCCTGCTGCTCGAATAC
>JBDTXT010000333.1:0-3678 GCA_040006035.1 Pseudonocardiales bacterium
GCAACCTTGCCGATCTGCTTGAGATAGGCCCGCACCGAGTCGGCCGAGGCCGTCATTTCGGCGTCCTTGCGCGCCTGGCGCAGCGCCTCGGACTCTTCTTCGTCGTCCCAGGTGAACTCAGTCGACTCCTCGTCGGCTGCGCCGTCGCCGTCGGCGACCACGACTGCGTCGGCTCCTACGACCGGCACCGCGTCAGCCGCAGCGGCGTCACCCGGCTTGGCTGTTGCTTTGGCCCCCGTCTTCTTGGCCGGGCTGGCCTTCGTCTTGGCCGCGGCCGGTGTCTTCGCCGTTGGCGCTGGCTTGGTGGCTGGCTTGGCGGCCGCCTTCGCGACAGCCTTGGCAGTTGGTGCCTTGGTGGCCGGCTTGGCGGCTGCCTTCGCAACAACCTTAGGTGGGGCCGTCTTGACCGCCGCCGTCACGCGCTTGGTGGCGCTGGCTGCGGCGACGGTGATTTTGGCTGCGGGTGCTGGCGTGTCGTCGCTGGGCTGCTGCTTGCTGGAAACCACGGAAGACCTTTCACCACGAGTGTGCGCGCCACCTGGACTACGGGCGCGGGGGACTGCATTTCCGTACAACACGGAGTGCAAGAGTGTGGGTCGCCAGGCCGTCTGTTGGTTGGCTCAGACTCGAGTCCAGTACGTGCGCCGTGCCCTGCGCCACATTGTACTGCGCAGCGCCGGCAATGCGAGCGGGATCGCCGGAACTAGGCGCCGCGCCGCTCCGTCGCTGCCATCGCAGCGCCCACGATTCCGGCGTTGTTGAGCAGTTCGGCCGGTTTGACCGGCGTGTTGAGGCGCAACAGGGGCACCCATTTCGCGGCGTCCTTGCTTACCCCACCGCCCACCACGAACAGGTCAGGGGTGAAGAGGTGTTCGACGTGGCTCATATAGTCATTCACCCGCTCGGACCATTTCTTGTAGGACATCTTGTACTCGTCGCGCACCGACGCGGCCGCGCGGCTCTCGGCGTCGTGGCCGTGCAATTCGAGGTGGCCCAGTTCGGTGTTGGGTACTAGGTAGCCGTCGACCAGCAACGCGCTGCCGATACCGGTGCCGAAGGTCAACAGGATCACGACGCCTGCCACCCCCTGAGCCGCACCGAAACGTGCCTCGGCGATGCCTGCCGCGTCGGCGTCGTTGAGGACGATGACCTCGTTGTCACCACCGGCGGCCGCAGTAAACGTCGCGTCGACGTCTGTGCCGATCCAGGTCTTGTCGACGTTCGCGGCAGACAGCGCCACGCCGTGCTTGATGACGGCTGGGAACGTGGCGCCGACCACGCCCTGCCAGTTCGCTTCGGCAAGCATCTGAGCCACCACCGCGGCGACCGCGGCCGGCGTCGAGGGCTGCGGGGTGGGGATTCGCCGGCGCGCAGTTACCAATTGCCCGGTGTTCGTGTCGACGATCGCGCCTTTGATGCCGCTTCCGCCGATGTCGATGCCGAACGCCTGCCCGGCCTGCTCACCCACCGCTGCTCCCGTCCTGTCGTCCGCTTTGTCGCAGCACCCTATCCCGACACGGCCCGCCCGCCGTGGTGCGATAGGCGTGTGACGATCCCGCGACCGATCGACCCGAACCTGCCCAGCGAGCTCGAGCGCTTTGCGGTCGAACTCGCCCAGGGTGCGGCCGCTGTCGTCGCAGCGCACGGGCGCGGGTCGCTGGCGGTGTCGTCGAAGAGCACCGTGACGGATCTGGTGACTGCGGCCGACCGGGCGAGCGAGCTGTGGCTGGCCGAGCAGATAGCGGCACAGCGCCCGGCCGACGCCATCCTCGGTGAGGAGGGTGCTGGCAGCTCCGGGACGAGCGGAGTGCGCTGGTTGCTCGACCCGATCGACGGCACCGTCAACTACGTGCTCGGCCTGCCGCTGTATGCCGTCTCGGTGGCAGCTGAGGTCGACGGCCAGGTGCAAGCCGCGGCGGTGTGCAATGCGGCCTCGGGTGAACTTTTCAGGGCGCACGCTGGTGGTGGCGCCTACGTCGGGTCGGCACGGCTCGGCGGGCCTCGGCTGGTCGAGCTGCCCCGGGCCGTCGTGGGCACCGGTTTCAGCTATGACGCTGCGCAGCGCGCCCGGCAGGGTGCCGTGGTGAGTGCGCTGCTGCCCAGGGTTGGCGACATCAGGCGGCTCGGCTCGGCCAGCTTGGACCTCTGCGCGGTCGCCGCTGGGCGATTGGACGCCTACTTCGAGGCCGGCCTGCAGCCGTGGGACTACGCGGCGGGCGTGCTCATCGCCACCGAGGCGGGCTGCGCCGCCAGTGGCCTGCGGCAGCGTCCGCCGTCGCCGCAGTTCACCGCCGTGGCCGCAGCGTCGTTGTCCGCCGACTTGTTCGACTTGCTCGAGGAACTCGGCGCCGACACCGTCAGCAGCTAGCGGACCCGACCGGTGAGGCGGGCACGGTCTTGGTCGGCGCGAGGCTGACGTGGTCAGAGCTCATGTGCGCCTGCGCGCTCGCCCGGGTGGCGACGGACTTGAACTTGCGGCCGAGAGATACCACGACCTTGTCCAGGGGGTCAGCGGCCAGTGGCACCAGCTTTGCCCCCGGGAAGTAGTACGCCAGAAGTGACGCGTCCTTCGTCTGGTTGGGGCCGAATCGAATCTCGGCGACCCCCGCGACATGCACCTTGGGGCTGTCGTTGCCGTAGCCGGCCACCTTGAAGCCGATCTTGGTCAGCGTCGTCGCCGTCGATCTCGCGATACCCGCGCGGGTGGTGGAGTTCAGCACCGACACCTGGACGGTGGCTGGCCGTGGCAGAACGGACTCCGACGCGCCAGGAGGCTTACACGTGCCGCCGGCCGCGGCCTGTCCGTCGCCGCGGTGCAAGACCCGCCACCACACCAACGAGGTCAGCAGGGTCAATGCGATCAGGAGGATTAGGGCCGGAAGCGGACGCCGCTTCGTCGGACTTGACATGACCCGGTGCCCTCCTCGTGACGAAGCTGCAAGCCTATCCGGGCTCCATCGGGAATGTGTGCAACCGCCCGGCAGTTAGGCCCCGGCGTGGACGCGGTACGGTTCCGCCGCGCGACATAGGTGAGGATGCGGTACAAGCGATCCGGGCGGCACCGCCAACCGGGCACAAAACACAGGACTCAGACGTTGCAGCGCAGGGACCACAGCGCGCGGCCACTTGACCGATTCATCACAATGCATGTGGCGATCCCACTGAGGAGTTGAAGGCAGATGGCGACCGACTACGACGCCCCGCGTCGCGGCGACGTCGAGGAGTTGACGGAGGACTCGCTCGAGGAGCTGAAGGCGCGTCGGGCAGAGGCGCAGTCGGGCTCGATCGACGTAGACGAGACCGAACTGAACGAATCCTTGGAATTACCCGGGGCCGATCTCTCCAGCCTGTCCGGCGAGGAACTGACGGTACGAGTGCTGCCCAAGCAGGATGACGAATTCACCTGCTCGAGCTGCTTCCTGGTGCACCACCGCAGCCGGCTGGCCCGGCATCGCAATGGGCAGTTCATCTGCCGTGACTGTTCTTGACCTATTCTGGATTGGAGATCGACGGCCTCGTCCGCCCTCGCTGGCGCTCGGGAGGAGTCGCCGCCGATAGCGGCTTCGCCGGACCAATCCGCTCTTCGCGCTGGGGGTCCCCCCGCTTGCAGGGGAGCTCATCGCCTGGTGGCTGGGTTTAACGCCGCGAGTGCTCATCGCCCGGTGGCTGAGTTCCGGA
>JBDTXT010000334.1:0-3677 GCA_040006035.1 Pseudonocardiales bacterium
GAGTAGGCCCCGACGAGGCCGAGCTCGGTGTCACCGAACCTCGCGAGGTCGGGGTATGTGCACAGGGCCGAACGGCGTGATCCGGAATCGAGAAGCGCCACAATGGCGTCGGGCCTAGCCTTCTGCGGAAGGCCGGCACCACGCCGAGGCCCGAGCGGCGGAAGGAAGCCCGAGAATGCCCGCGAAGAATGCCAAGAACGACGCCGACAGCTTCAGCGCCGAGGAACGTGCCGCGATGAAGGAGCGCGCCGCCGAGCTGCGCGCCGAGGGCAAGAAGGGCGCAAGGAAGGCCGACGGTCTGCAGGCGATCCTTGCCAGGATCGCGGAGATGGCACCGGAGGATCGTGCGCTCGCTGAGCGAGTGCATGTGACGGTGACCGCGACCGCCCCCGAGTTGTCGCCCAAGACCTGGTACGGAATGCCCGCCTACGCGAACGCGGACGGCAAGGTCGTCGTCTTCTTCCAGGACGCGGGCAAGTTCAGCTACCGGTACTCGACCCTCGGCTTCCAGGACGCGGCGAACCTCGACGACGGCGACCTGTGGCCGGTGTCGTACGCGCTCAAGGAGTGGAGCACCGTGGTGGAGAAGAAGGTCGTCGAGCTGGTGAAGGCGGCCACCTCCTGACCGTTGCCGCGACCCGCCGCGGAGCGCGCACGATCCTCGCCTACGCGGCTCTGACGGCGCCGCACACAAGGCCAACGTCGCTGGCGGGTCGGCCGCACTGCGCGCATGCTGTGATCGGCCGACGTTCGGCCGCCTATGACGGTGAGTAGCGATGGCACGCGCTGGGGCGCTCGACGATGCCCGGGCGGCGTTTGCCCGCCGCGCGTGGTCGGCTGCCCGCGACGCCTTCCTCGATGCGGATCGGCAGGCGCCGCTGGACGTCGACGATCTCGATCGCTGCGCTGTCGCCGCGTACCTGGTGGGTGGCGAGGAGCAGAGCATCGACCTGCTGGCGCGCGAATTCCAGATTTCACAGGACCGCGGTGACTACCAGACGGCCGCCCGTGCCGCGTTCTGGGCGGCGTTCCGACTGCTGAACGCTGGCGAGATGGCGCAGGCCAGCGGATGGCTTGCCAGGGCGCAACGCGTGCTGGACGCCGGGCAGCCCGACTGCGTCGAGCGAGGCCTGCTGCTGGTACCGCAGGCGCTGCAGAATCTCTTCAGCGGGCGGCCGGCAGAGGCACACACCATCTTCGGCGAGGCCGCACGCGTCGGCGCGAGATTCCATGATCCGGACCTGATCGCGCTGGCCTACCTCGGCCAGGGTCAAGCGCTGATCTCGCTCGGCAAGACTGCTGACGGCGTCGCCCTGCTCGACGAGGTGATGGTCGCGGTCACCGCGGGTGACGTCTCACCACTCGTCGCCGGACTCATCTACTGCGCGGTGATCAGCGCTTGTCAGGAAACGTTCGATCTGCGGCGGGCCAAGCAGTGGACGGTCGCGCTCTCGCGATGGTGCGACGCACAGCCTGACCTCGTCCCCTACCGCGGACAATGCCTGGTGCACCGCTCGCAGATCATGCAGCTTCGTGGCGCCTGGCAGGACGCCATGCATGAGGCCGACCGTGCCGTCGCGTGGTTGAGCGAGCCGCCGCATCAGCAGGCGGCCGGCATGGCGCACTATCAGAAGGGGGAACTGCATCGATTGCGCGCGGAGTTCAAGGCTGCCGAGGACTGCTATCGGCTGGCCAACCAGCATGGCCACGAACCGCAGCCGGGGCTTGCCATGTTGCGGCTGGCGCAGGGCAAGGTCTCGGTGTCCCAGGCCGCCATCGGCCGCGCCGTACAAGAGGCGCCCGATCCGGTGCTTCTCGCCCGACTGTTGCCGGCTCAGGTCGAGATCGCGCTGGCCGCTGGCGATGTCTCGGCCGCGCGGGCGGCGGCGGATCGGCTGGCCGAGGTCGCCGCAGACCTCGCCGCCCGCTGGCCGCTCGCGCTCGCCGACGTCGCACGCGGGGCGGTGTTGCTCGCGGCGGGCAAACCGCAGGCCGCGCTGAGGGCACTTCGCCCGGCGTGGACGGCCTGGCGGGAGATGGAAGCGCCCTACGAGGCGGCCCGGACCCGAGAGCTGATCGCGCGGGCGTGCCGCGAACTGGGAGACACAGATACAGCGGACATGGAGTTCGACGCGGCTGCCTGGACGTTCCGCCAATTGGGTGCCGTGCAAGATCTGGCGCGCGTCGAATCGCTGTCGCCGGCGCCGGCCGGGGCCGCCACGTACGGGCTGACTGCCCGCGAGGTCGAGGTGCTGCGCGAGATAGCGGCCGGCAAGACCAACCGGGCGATCGCAACAGAGTTGTTCTTGAGCGAGAAAACTGTTGCCCGGCACATCAGCAACATCTTCGCGAAGCTGAGCCTCACCAGCAGGTCCGCTGCTACCGCGTTCGCCTACCAACACGACCTGGTCTAGGTCCTGCGCGTACGCACAATTACCCATCGGTCGCAGCACGCCCAGTTGGACACTTCGTCCGACGCGCCGCCGCCGCGGATTCCTTACTTTCGTGTCGACAGGCTCAGCATCCCGAAGGAGGCAGCGATGCGTACCGACGACGCGACAGTCGAGCGACACGAGACGGTGATCATTGGAGCTGGCCAGACCGGCCTGGCCGTGGGTTATCACCTTGCCAAACGACAGCAGCAGTTCGTGCTCCTCGATGAGCACGCGCGCATCGGCGACTGTTGGCGCGAGCGTTACGACTCACTGCGGCTCTACACCCCGGCGAAATACAACGGCCTGCCTGGGATGCCATTCCCCGGAAAGCCGCACCATTTCCCGCGCGGGGCCGAGATGGGCGACTTTCTCGAAACGTACACGACGCAATTCCAGCTGCCAGTCGTCGGCGGAGTACGCGTGGACGGCGTGTTCGCCGATGGCGACCAGTATCTGGTGACTGCCGGCGAGCGCCGCATCCGAACGGCGAACGTCGTCGTCGCTACCGGCGGGCAGCACATCCCGTTCACCCCGGCGTTCGCCGATCAACTCGACCCCGGAATCCGCCAGATCCACTCCAATGACTACCGCAACCCCTCTCAACTGTTGCCTGGAGACGTACTCGTCGTCGGCGCCAGTCACTCCGGCGCCGATCTAGCCCTTGAGCTCTCCGCCGAGCACCGGACCGTACTGTCCGGACCGCGCACCGGCCAGATTCCCTTCGACATCGAAGGTCGCCCGGCCCGGGTGATCCTGCGCGGGCTGTGGTTCGTCGCGAACCACATCCTGACCGTCCGCACGCCACTCGGCCGCAAGATGCGAGCCGAGGTGCGCACACACGGCGGGCCGCTGTTGCGGGTGAAAGCGGCCGATCTTGCCGCAGCGGGAGTCGAGTGGGTTCCCGAGCACACCGCCGGTGCCCGAGACGGCCTACCCGTCCTCGAGAGTGGTCGGGTCCTCGAAGTGCGCAACGTGATCTGGTGCACCGGCTTTCGCCAAGACCTCAGTTGGATACGACTGCCGATCCTGGACGAGGACGGCTGGCCGATGCAGCGCGACGGCATCGTCCACAGTCAGCCCGGGATCTACTTCAACGGCCTGATCTTCCAGTCGGCGTTCGCCTCGATGCTCGTCGGCGGAGCCGGCCGCGACGCCCAGCGAATCGCAAAAAACATCGCGTCGCGCAGCAAGATGCACCGGCGGGTGACGGCCCAGGCAGGAACACCCGCCGCGGAGCCGGCG
>JBDTXT010000335.1:0-3670 GCA_040006035.1 Pseudonocardiales bacterium
TGGCGGTCCGGGCCGTGTTCGACTCGTGGAACACCGAGCGGGCGGTCATCTACCGACGCCAGGAGCGCATTGCCGGCGATCTAGGCACTGCCGTCAGCATCGTGGCGATGGTGTTCGGCAACCTCAACATGGACTCTGGCACCGGCGTCGCATTCACCCGCGACCCCGCGTCCGGCGCGCAGGGTATCTACGGCGATTACCTGCAGAACGCACAGGGCGAGGACGTCGTGGCCGGCATCCGCAACACGCTGCCACTGCCCGACCTGGAGAAGCTGGACAAGAAGTCCTACGACGAGTTGCTGGGGCACATGCAGACGCTCGAGGAGCACTACCTGGACCTGTGCGACATCGAGTTCACCATCGAGCGCGGCAAGCTGTGGATGCTGCAGACCCGGGTCGGTAAGCGCACTGCCGCTGCCGCGTTCCGGATCGCGACGCAGCTCGTCGACCAGGGCCTGATCGACATGGACGAGGCGGTTTCGCGGGTCACCGGCGCGCAGTTGGCCCAGCTGATGTTCCCGCGCTTCGACGAGGCGGCGAAGCGCAAGAAGATCGCCTCGGGCATGGGCGCGTCACCGGGGGCGGCGGTGGGCAAGATCGTGTTCGACTCGTATACCGCGATCAAGTGGTCGCGCTCGGGCGAGGACGTCATCCTGGTGCGCCGCGAGACCAACCCCGACGACCTCGAAGGCATGATCGCGGCCCGCGGCATCCTGACCTCGCGCGGCGGCAAGACCTCGCACGCGGCAGTCGTCGCCCGGGGCATGGGCAAGACCTGCGTCTGTGGCGTCGAGTCGATCAACGTCGACACCAAGAAGCGCGTCCTGAAGGCGCCCCACGGCGTCGAACTGCACGAAGGCGACGTCATCTCCATCGACGGCACGAGCGGCGACGTGTATCTCGGCGACGTGCCCGTCGTCGCGTCGCCCGTCGTGCGCTACTTCGAAGGCGAGCTGGATCCGGAAGCCGACGACGCGGGCGACTTGGTGCAGGCGGTCGACCGGATGATGAAGCATGCCGACGGTGCCCGGCGGATGGCGGTGCGGGCCAACGCGGACACCCCCGACGACGCGGCCCGGGCTCGGCGCTTCGGCGCCCAGGGGATCGGTTTGTGCCGTACCGAGCACATGTTCCTCGGCGAGCGCCGCCAGTTGGTCGAGGCGCTGATCCTGGCCGACACCGACGAGGAGCAGCAGCGGGAGCTGGCCGAGTTGCTGCCGCTGCAGCGCGCGGACTTCATCGGCATCTTCGAGGCGATGGACGGTTTGCCCGTCACGATCCGGCTGCTGGATCCGCCACTGCACGAGTTCCTGCCTAACATCACCGAGCTGTCCGTGCGTGTGGCGGTGGCCGAGTCCCGCGGCGAGAAGCGTGAGGGCGACCTGCGCATGCTGCAGGCGGTGCACAAGCTGCACGAGCAGAATCCGATGCTCGGCCTGCGCGGCGTGCGGCTCGGCGTCGTCATCCCCGGGTTGTTCGAGATGCAGTCGCGAGCGATCCTCGAGGCGGCGGCGGAGCGCATCAAGGCAGGCGGGGTACCGCGCGTCGAGATCATGGTGCCGCTGGTCGCGAACGTGCAGGAGTTCGAGACGGTAAAGCAGGCGATCATCCAGGTGGCCCGTGACGTGCGCGCCGAGACCGGCGTCCACCTCGAGTTCCTGGTCGGGACGATGATCGAACTGCCGCGCGCGGCCCTGACCGCCGGCCAGATCGCCGAGGCGGCCGAGTTCTTCTCCTTCGGTACCAACGACCTGACCCAGACCACCTGGGGCTTCTCCCGCGACGATGTCGAGGCGGCGTTCTTCTCGGCCTACCTGGAGAAGGGCATCTTCGGGGTCAGCCCGTTCGAGTCGATCGACCGCGAAGGGGTTGGCGAGCTGATCAAGATCGCAGTCGAGCGCGGCCGGGCCGAGCGGCCGGCGTTGAAGCTCGGCATCTGTGGCGAGCACGGCGGCGACCCTGATTCCGTCCACTTCTTCGAAGAGGTCGGTCTGGACTATGTGTCCTGCTCACCCTTCCGGGTACCGGTCGCCCGGCTCGAAGCCGGCCGCTCCGTCGCAGAAGACTGAGCGTCGGGCGCGCACTGCAACCAGGTACCGTCGAGGGGTGTTCTGGCGCCGACCCCGAGCCGCGCTTCGCGACTCACTTGCCTCGCGGCAACGCGACCCCGACGGCGGCACGTCGATCCTGCCGAGCGTCGCCCTGGTGCAGCAGATCCTGGACGAATTCGGCCTGAAGCACTCGGTTGACGACGACGGCGACCTCACCGTGCGCTGGGAGAAGTGCAGCGTGTTCTTCTTCTTCTACGGTGAGCGGCACGAGGTGCTGCAGGCCCGGATGTACCTGAATCGGCGCTTCTCGGTTGACAACCGGGGCTCCCTCGCGCTGCTGCTCGACGAGTGGAACCGCACCAAGCTGTTCCCCAAGGCCTACACCGTGCTGCCCGACGACGGCATGGTCGGCGTCTGCGCCGAGCAGTGCTACGACTTCGAGGCCGGAGTCACCCGGGCCCAGCTGAAGTACGCGATCGGCATGTGGGTCGACACGTTGCTGCGCTTCACCGACTGGGTCGACGAGCAGGTCTAAGTGATCCAGTACGACGCGGCCGCCCGCGAACGTCGGGTCGGCGAGGTTCCCAAGCGCGCGGGTGCGGCGTTGAGCGCAGCGGCACGCGGGGAGTTCCAGCGCGACCGGGCGCGGGTGCTGCACTCCTACGCCTTTCGGCGACTGGCCGACAAGACCCAGGTCGTCGTCCCCGGCGAGGACGATTTCCCGCGCACCCGGCTCACCCACTCGCTCGAGGTGGCCCAGATCGGCCGCGAGATCGGCGCCGCGCTGGGCTGCGACCCCGACGTCGTCGACGCGGCTGGCCTGGCCCATGACATCGGGCACCCACCGTTCGGGCACAACGGCGAGGACGCATTGGACTCGATGGCCGGACCGTGTGGTGGTTTCGAGGGCAACGCGCAGACCCTGCGGATCCTGACCCGGCTCGAGGCCAAGGTGATGTGGCCGTCGGGCGAACCGGCCGGGCTCAACCTGACGCGGGCGGTGCTCGACGCGGCGTGCAAGTACCCGTGGCCACGGCGCGAGGGCACCCGCAAGTTCGGGGTGTACGGCGCTGACCTGGCCGCGTTCGAGTGGGTCCGGGAGGGGGCGCCCGAAGGGCAGCGCTGCCTCGAGGCGCAGGTCATGGACTGGGCCGACGACGTCGCTTACTCGGTGCATGACGTCGAGGACGGCGTGCACGCCGGGCTGATCCGCCTGGCCCACGTGGACGACGCGGCGCGCGGGGCCCTGTGCGTGGTGGCGGCTTCGCTGTACTCGACGCACTCGGCCGAGCGGCTCGCGCCAGTGCTCGACGAACTGCTCGACCTGCCGACCTTGCGCGACCTGGCCGACTACGACGGCTCCTACATCGCGCAGGCAGCGGCCAAGCGGGCCACCAGCGAGCTGACCGGTCGCTTCGCCGGCGCCGCCGTCCAGGCCACCCGGGCGGCTCACGGCGACGGCCCGCTCGCCCGCTACGCGGCCACCCTCGTCGTCCCCGCGGCGATCGCGGCCGAATGTGCACTGTTGAAGGCGCTGGCCGCCCACTACGTCATGCAGCGGCCCGGCTCGGTGGCCCGCCAGACCGGTCAGCGCGCGCTGCTGGTCGAACTCGTCGAGG
>JBDTXT010000336.1:0-3659 GCA_040006035.1 Pseudonocardiales bacterium
CCGCGCCCGCGCCGGCGCGGGCCCCTGAGCCGAGCGCTCGGCTGCCGGTCGCCACCAGGGGAGCAGCCGCACGAGCAAGCTCGCCACCGCGGGAGGCCAGCGATATCCGTGCCGTGCGGGCCTGACGGATCTTCCGTCGGGTCCCGGACGGTCGATGCCGGATCTGCAGGCGTCGCGCGCCCAACACTGCAGCGACCGCTACCCCGACCGCACCGACCACCGGCATCGCGACACCGGCGCCGCGCCGTGACGGGTTTTCCCAAGACCGGTCGGCCAGCCCGCCGAAGCGGGCGCTTTCCGGGATCCCACCAGTTTCGGGCGAGGACGGTTCCACGGGCTCGGCGGTGGACTCGGCCGACCGGGGACCGGGGCCGGCAGACGCTGTTCCGTCCGGTTCCACGACGGCGGCGGCGGGAAGGATAGTCCCCGACGCCCTACGTGAGTAGTCGATGCCGTAGTGCCGGTACAGCGTCGCTTCCTCGTCTTGTGAGATGGCACGTGAGTCGCCGACCGACGGCGCTGCCGCGACGTCGGCGTGGCCCACCGCTACGCGCACGACCCCGCCAGACTCGATCGCATCGATCAGTGGGACGAACACCGACACACCGGCCAGGTCGACCCATACCCACTCGGGGAGCTCGGTGGCGTCGTCGGCGAACACCCCCGTACAGGTCCCAATCTCCCGGCCGTCGCGGTCGACCACCGCCTTGCCGACCCACCCCAGCACCACATCCCGCTCTGGCAACGCCATGAGCAGCCTCCCCAACGTCGCTCGTCCACCTGACCGCGTCTGGCCCAGCGATGACCCGCAAGTCTTACCCCAGTCGCGGGCGCTCATCAACCTGGTGGCACCCCCGTATCACGACGAAGATTGCGAATCCTGAGCACGGCGGACAGTCAACTGGCGACCACGCTGGCCTGTCGGAAGACGTCGCCGGGCATCTCGCGGTGCAACCGCCACGTGATCGCGATCGGCTTCTCGCCGCGGTGCTCGACGTAGGACCCTTGCCCCAGGCAGAGGAACGCTGCTGCGCCAATCTCGTCTTCCGGCGTCTCGCGCACGAACAGCACGACGCGGCTACCGGTCTGGGAGTGACGGAGGTAGCGTTTGCCGGCCTCGGACCCCGTCGAGGTCGCGTTCTGCGACTCCCAGTGGAACAGCTCGGGGCTGATCGCATAGTCGCGGTACATCGTCGTCGGTGAGAAGTCGTTCTCGCTCTTGCGCAGGTTGATCAGCAACGCATCGGTTTGCGTCTCCTCGGCCCAGGCCACGCCGGTGATGTTGCCGCGTGCGCTGCGTTCCATCGTCGCCCAGCCCAGCGCCGCGAGGATCTCCTCGCGGCGGTAGTGCGCGTGGCTCGCGAGGGGCACATGCTGCAGACCCTCGCCCAGGGAGCGAGGCAGGTGGCGGCCGCGGTCGAGCCCGAGCGCCACCAGTTCCCGGATCTCAGCGCACACCGCCGGGTGCCGTCGCAGGTGCTGCAGGCCTTCCTCGTAGGTGGCGAAGCCGCCCTTGTTCGGCCACAGCGTGAAGAACAGCATGCGCGCGAGCCGCTGCTCGCGGTCGCCGAATGCGTGATAGGGCAGGGCGTCCGTCTGGGTGAATCTCGTGTAGGCGGCGACCCGTTCCGGGTCGTCGACATGCGCCAGTGCGCTCATCCGTCGCAGCAGCGGGATCTCGCCGGGGCCGCCGGGCGGGGTGGCCCAGCCGGCCTCGCGTCGTAGCGCGGTCCACGAGCCCTTGGACTTGTAGACATCGGCGAGCTCACGGCCAGCCTCGTCGAGGTACGCCGTCAGCGCCAAGTCGCCGTGCGACCGCACATCCCCGACCAACTCCCTGCGGGACAGCTGCAGGTGCCGGCGAACGTTGTCCAGCACGACGGCCTGAGCGACCCGGTCGAGCACCAGTTGGGACCCGGATGGCAGGAAGGGGAAGCCTTGCTCGATCTGGTGCACAAGCGTCTTGCGGCTCGTCCCGGTGAGCGCCCGGTAGCGGACGTCGAAGCGGAACTCTTGCCGGTGCTGTCCGATCAGGTCCAGCACGGTGAGCACCGGTTTGCCGTACGACCGGCGCAGCCCGCGCCCGAGCTGCTGCAGGAAGACGGTGGAGCTCTGGGTGGGGCGCAGCAGCAGGATGGTGTCGACCTGGGGCAAGTCGAGCCCCTCGTTGAACAGATCCGCCGCGAACAGACACTTGACCGCCCCTCGGCGCAGCTTGTTGAGGGACTCAGCACGGAACGACTCGCTCGACTGGCCCGACACCGCCAGGGCCGGGATGCCTGCATCGCGGAACACCCGCGCCATGTATTCGGCGTGAGCGACCGAGACACAGAAGCCCAGCGCCCGCATCCGTCGGACATCGGTGACCTTGTCGGCCAGCTCCTTCAACACCTTGGCAGCCCGGGCGTCGTTGCCCGTGTAGAGGCGGTCCAGCGCGGCCACGTCGTAGGCGCCTCTTTTCCACTCGATGCTGGTCAGGTCGACGTCGTCGGCGACACCGAAGTAGTGGAACGGGACGAGCAGGTCGGCGGCGAGCGCGTCCCAGAGGCGAAGCTCGTAAGCGGTGCGTCCGTCGAACATTCCTCGGACGTCCACTCCATCGCCACGCTCAGGGGTAGCGGTCAGACCGAGTAGCTCCACCGGCTGCAGGTGCTCGAGCAGCTGCTGGTAGGTCCTTGCGGCGGCGTGGTGGAACTCGTCGATCACGACAACGTCAAAGTGCCCGGCCGGCAACCGGTCGACACCGTAGGACGTCAGCGCCTGGACACTGGCGAAGACGTGGCGCCAGCGCTCCGGGCGGCTACCACCGACGTACGCCTCACCGAACGAGCCGTCGGCCACGGTCTCGCGATAGGTGCGCAACGACTGCTCGAGGATCTCGCGCCGGTGCGCGACGAACAGCACACTGAGATCCCGCCCGTGTTGGTCCCGCAGCCGGCGGTAATCTAGTGCGGCGACGACGGTCTTTCCTGTGCCGGTCGCGGCGACGACGAGGTTGCGGTGCCGGTCGTGAATCTGCCGCTCCACATCGAGCGCCTCGAGGATGCTGACCTGGTGCGGCAACGGCCGGACTTCCAGGCCTGCCAGCGTAATCGCGGCGGGGCCCTCGCGGGTGCCGGACTGTCGCAGCGCATCGTCCAGGCGATCTGAGTCCGCGTCCGGGTCATATCGCAGGAACGCCTGGTCGGCCCAGTAGCTGTCGAAAGTGGCCCCGAACTTGCGCAGCAACTCCGGAGTCGCGACCCCGGACAGCCGGACGTTCCACTCGAGGCCGTCTAACAGGGCCGCGCGGGACAAGTTGGAGCTGCCCACGAAGGCAGTATCGAATCCGGAATGCCGACGGAACAGCCACGCCTTGGCGTGTAACCGGGTGGATTGCGTCTCGTAGGTGATGCGGACCTGGGCGCCGAATCGACGAACCAACTCGTCCACGGCTCGCCGCTCGGTGGCGCCCACATAGGTGGTCGTGATCACGCGTAGGGGGATGCCGCGTTGTCTCAGCAGGACCAGTGGTTCCTCGAGAACGCGAAGGCCCGTCCAGCGAATGAAGGCACACAGCAGGTCGACACGGTCAGCACTCGAGAGCTCTGCGCGGAGCTCGGCACCCAGGCTGGGCTCGCCTTTGGCGTTGGTCAGGAGTGCAGCCGTCGACAGCGGCG
>JBDTXT010000337.1:0-3657 GCA_040006035.1 Pseudonocardiales bacterium
TGCTCGACTGGCAGCGCGAGGCGCAGGAGCCCGAGGAGTTCCTCGACTCGCTGCGCTACGACCTCGGCGCGAGCGAGGTCTACGTCTTCACCCCGAAGGGCGACGTCATCGCCCTGCCCACCGGCTCCACCCCGGTCGACTTCGCCTATGCCGTGCACACCGAGGTCGGGCACCGCTGCATCGGCGCCCGGGTCAACGGCAAGCTCGTCGCGCTGGAGAGTGCTCTCGACAACGGTGACTCGGTTGAGGTGTTCACGTCCAAGGCCGAGGGAGCGGGACCCTCGCGCGACTGGCTTGCCTTCGTCAAGTCGCCGCGGGCGCGCACCAAGATCCGGCAGTGGTTCGCGCGCGAGCGTCGTGAGGATGCTGTCGACGCAGGCAAGACCGCGCTGTCCAAGGCGATGCGCAAGGCGGCCCTGCCGCTGCAGCGACTGCTCGGCGGTGACCAGTTGCTGACCCTGGCCCGCGAGATGCACCTGGCCGACATCTCCGCGTTGTACGCGGCGATCGGCGAGGGGCATGTGTCGGCCCAGTCGGTCGTGCAGAAACTGGTGGCTCAGTTCGGCGGCGTCGAGGGTGCGGCCGAAGACATCTCCGAGACGATGATCCCCACCGTCGAGCGGCACGACGCCACCAAACAGCGCACCGGCGGCGACGTCGGCGTGGTGGTCAAGGGCGTCAGCGACGTGTGGGTGAAGCTGGCCCGCTGCTGCACGCCGGTGCCGGGCGATGACATCCTCGGCTTCGTCACCCGCGGCGGAGGGGTGTCGGTGCACAGGCGCAGTTGCACCAACGCGACTGCCTTGATCGAGCAGGCCGAACGGCTGGTCGAGGTCGAGTGGGCGCCGTCGCCTGACTCGACCTTCGTGGTCTCGATCCAGGTCGAGGCCCTCGATCGGCACCGGCTGCTGTCGGACGTGACGCGGGTGCTCTCCGATGAGCGGGTCAGCATCCTGTCGGCGAGCGTCAACACCAACCGCGATCGCGTCGCGGTCAGCCGGTTCACCTTCGAGATGGCCGAGGCGAAGCACCTGGGCCACCTACTGCGCGCGATCCGCACCATCGAAGGCGTCTATGACGTGTACCGCGTCCACGCCGGCACCTGAGCCCGGCGGCGCCTTACTGGGCGATTGACACCGAGGTGATCGTGATCGGCAGCTTCGGCTTGCCGTCGCCTGCAGGCGTGGATCCCTTCGCCGCCACCTTCGTGACCACGTCCAGCCCGCCGTCGACCTTGCCGAAGATCGTGTAGTCGGGCGGCAGTTGGGTGTCCTTGTAGACGATGAAGAACTGGCTGCCGGCGGTGTTGGGGGCGCTCGTCTTGGCCATGGCGAGCACGCCGGCCGTGTACTTCTCCTTGCCGGTCACCTCGTCGTTGAACGTGTAGCCCGGGCCACCCGAGCCGGTGCCGGTGGGATCGCCGCACTGCAGGACGGACAGGCCGGAGGTGACGAGGCGATGGCACGCGGAGTTGTCGTAGTAGCCCTGTCTGGCCAGGGACAGGAAGTTCGCCACGGCGCAGGGCGCCTTGGCCGGATCGAGGGCGAAGGTCAGGGTGCCCTGCGTGGTGCCGACCCGGGCCAGCACGAGGCCGCCGCTGGTGGGCGCTGTGTCCGGCGGCACGGTGACCTTCTTGGCTGCCTGGCCACCGGCGACGAACCTGCAGGTGCCCAACGGCAACGGGGCGGCCGTGGCGGGCGCGGTGCTCGGCGCGGATGAGGTCCCGGTGCCGCCAGCCGCGGCCGGCGTCTTTTTGTCCTCCCGGGTGACCACGACGACGAACACGGTGACCAAGACGATCAGGATGATCGAGCCGAGGATCGATGCGATCAGCGTGAAGCGCCGGCGGGCGGCCTCCTGCTCCTCCCGGCGCTGCAGTTGCCGTTCCAGGTGTCGGCGGGCAGCCTCACGGCGCTGTTTGTTGGTGGGCATGAACGAGTCAGGCGACCTTGGTGAGGTCGACGACGAACACGAGTGGCGAGTTGGCCGGAATCCCGTTGTTGGCCTGCGGCCCGTAACCCAGGGCTGCCGGCAGGATCATGATCCGCCGTCCGCCCACCTTCATCGGCGGGACGCCGGTGGTGCCGCCGATGCCCTGAGTGAAGCCCTTGACCACCTGAGCGAGCGAGAACGTCGCCGCGCTGCCTCGGGTCCACGACGAGTCGAACATCTTGCCGTCCCTGTACAGCGCCCCGACATACTGCACCGTCACGCTGGACGCCGGCGTCGCGGCCGCGCCCTTGCCGATCACGAGATCCTTGTAGGCGAGCTTCTTCGGGGCCACGCTCGACTTGGACTTCACGCCGGGCGCGCCGCCCAGGTCGGCGGCACCGGCCACCGTCACGCCGTCGAACGTGACGGAGGCCCCCTTGGCCGCGCGGGCCTTCGTGGACGGTGGGGCCGATGGCGCTGACGGCGAGGTGCTTGTCGTGGGGGACCCCCCAGTGCCAGCGCCGGCGGCCGGAGTCTTCTTCTTATCGTCCCCGCCGCTGATCACCACGATGGCGACCGTGACGATCACCATGAGCAGGATGGTGCCGAGGATCGAGGCGATCAGGGTGAACCGCTTGCGGGCCCTCTCGCGCTCTTCCCGGCGTTGCAATTGCCGTTCGAGGTGTCGGCGGGCGGCCTCACGGCGCTGCTTGGTCGTCGGCACGGAAACGGTCCTCCAACTGCGGGCGGTACGCCCCGAATGAGGCGAAGTCTCCGGCAGTCTACGTAGGCTCACCTCAGTGCCAGCAATGAGTGGCCCCGAGCGGGCTCGGTACGCTGAACCGTCCCCCCGACCACCTGATCCAGCTGGAGTGCCTGGCCGTGCTCATTGCGGGTTTCCCGTCGGACGCGACCGCCACGAACTGCTGGGTGGTCGCCGCTGCCGCCGGCGAGCAGTGCGTCGTCATCGACCCCGGAATCGGCGTCGGGCCGCAGCTCGACGAGATCATCGCGCAGCACCGCCTGCACCCGGTCGCCGTGCTGCTCACGCACGGCCACTTCGACCACACGTTCTCGGTGCTGCCGGTCTGCCAGGCTCGCGACGTGCCCGCCTACATCCATCCCGCCGACCGCGACCAGCTCACCGACCCGTGGTCCGGCGTCGGAATCCCGGTGGGCACCCCGCTGTTCGGCACGCTCACCTTCGCCGAGCCCGACGACGTGCGCGAACTGGGCGATGGCGACACCGTCTCGCTGGCCGGCATGGACTTCGGTGTGCGGCATTCACCCGGCCACAGCGCCGGGTCGGTGGTGTTCGGTCTTGGTGTCACCGACGACGTGCTGCTCTTCTCCGGCGACCTGCTCTTCGCGGGCTCCATTGGCCGGGTCGACCTGCCCGGCGGCTCGATGGCCGAGATGGAGTCCTCGCTGGGCCGGGTCATCCTGCCCATGGACGACGCCACAGTCGTGCACCCCGGCCACGGCCCGTCCACCACGATCGCCCGCGAACGGGCGACCAACCCCTACCTGCAGGGCCTTTCGTCATGACCACCTCACTGTCCGGCTTCCCGGAACTGCTGCCGTCCCAGCGGGTGGTGGAGCTCGCCGTCCTGGACCAATTGCGTGCCGTCTTCGAGTTGCACGGCTTCGCCTCGATCGAGACGCGGGCAGCTGAACCGCTCGACGCACTGTTGCGCAAGGGCGAGATCGACAAGGAGGTCTACC
>JBDTXT010000338.1:0-3654 GCA_040006035.1 Pseudonocardiales bacterium
CGCCCACACACTGAGAGTAGGTTCGCGATCGCGCTAAGCAGCGGGAGTTGATCCCGCTGTCGCTCCATGATCGGGGGCGTCATGGCGAGAGCTCTTGGACCGTAGTAATGCGGCCGGGCGCCTCGAATGTTCCCCGGACCGTGCCCGGTCCGGGCGCGATCGCCGGTGCGATCCTCATCCGTGAGGCGCTCGCCCGCCTCGATCTGAACGAGCCGACCAAGGCGAAGATCGCCGACGCACTCGGCCGGCCGGTCCGCTCTGGCACCGCCGCCGCCGACCGCGCGATCCGCCCGGACGACCTGAACCTCCTCATCCCGAGCGCCGCCGTGATCGCCGCCGGTCTGGACCCGGCCAAGACGACGATCCCGACGCCCCCGATCCTCTGGCAGGACGGCGGCAACGAACTGCTCGTGATCCTCAAGGACGTCCGGGCCGAGATCGGCGGCGGCTTCGTCGAACTCACCATCCCGGTCAGCTGTGACCAGACCGGCGACGCCGAGGTCACCGTCACCTTCATCACCGGCACCCCGGACCGCCCCGCCGGCGGCCTGGCCACCACCGAGGACCACCCCCGCGGCCCGGCTGTCATCGTCGAGAACTGGGCCGAGCCACTCATCGCGTTCGCCTGGCAGACCCTCCTCGTCGCCACCGGTGCCGTGAGCAGCGCCGGCGGCGCAGACTTCGCCGGCCGCGACCTGATCGCCGCCGGTCTCGAGGTGAACGCCGACGGCCTGCGGGTGACCCCCATGGCCCGGCACACCTTTCTCACCCGGGGCGGGCCATGACCGGCCTGCCGACCCTCGACCCCGAGATCGCCGACCTCGGCCTGGCCATCGGCCTGCTCAAGCCGTCGGGGACGAGCGTCGAACTGGACAGCGACTGGTTCAGCGATCCCGGCCCGCGGCTCACCAAAGCACTCGGCGACGACACCAGGCGTGGTGCCCTCGTCCGCTTCGTCGACACCGTGCTGGCGAACGGGGCGCACGACGAGCGCGACGGCATCACCCACCTGCACTTGTTCAACCTGCGTGAGATGGCCCAGACCGCGGGCGTGGGCGCCGGCACGCTGCCCGACGTCACGGTCCAGGTCACTCTCGACGCCCGGCCCGCCACCTACGTCGAGGTCGGCCTGGCCGCGTCTCTCACCACCACCGCACCAGACAGCCACACCGAGCTGATCGTCCCGCTCTATCGCGCGGCCAAGGGAACGAACTCGGTGGCCGAGCCCTTCGCCCTGCTCGCCGGCGGCGTCGTGCGGCTCAGCACCGAGCTCACCCTGCAGAGCGCCCCGCCCGCGCAGGCCGAGTTCGGCCTGGCCGGCGTGAAGGTCGCGATCGCCACCGCGCTGAACGGCCCGCCGACGCCCACCCCGAACTTCGAGCTCGTCCTCAAGGGCCTGCACCTGCCCGGCGCCGCCACGGCCAGCGACCTCGCGATCGGGGGCCCCGGCGTCGCCATCGAGGACGCCCTGCTCTCCCTCGTCCTCGGCCTGGTCCGCCAGAGCGCCGACGCCCTCGCCGGGCCGGCCGCCACCCAGGTCCACGCCGTGCTGGAGCTACTGGGGCTGGGTGATGACAACAGTGCCATCACCCCGCTGCCCGTGGCCGAGCTCGTGGATCAAGGCGTGGCCCGGCTGCGGGAGTGGTTCGTCGACGTCATGGGCGCGCAGGACAAGCGCAGGGCGTGGCTGGCCATGCTCGCCCAACTGTTCGGCGCCACCGCGCTGCCGGCCACCGACCACATCGACATCAGCATCAGCAGTGAGGTGACGGCCCGGATCGGCATCCGCGCCGTCACCGCGCCGTCCGGCCACCTCATCGTCACCCCGCGGCTCGGCCTGAGCCTGAGCAAGGCGGTGGGCTCGGTCCTGCTCGGCGCCGAGGCCGTGGCCGACCTGCTCGCGATCGACACCGCCACCGCAGTGCTGAGCCCGCTACCCAACGCGGAGTTCGTCGTCACGGCCAAGGGCAGTGGGGCCGGCACCCTGGCCAACCTGGTCAGCAGTGGCCCGCAGCTCGTCATCGGTGCGCTGCGCTTCGGCCTCGCGGTGCGCGACGGCGACCTGCACCCACTGCTGGAACTGCGGCCGGTCACCTTCCAGGGCGTCGTGCATGAGGTCGTCGACCTGTCCAGCCCGGGCGCCGTCGTCGCGGCCGCCGGCAACCTGGCCGCGGACCTGCTCCGGACGCTGCTCGACGCCTTGGGCGGGGCCGGCGCCGAGCTCAAGGCGCTGCTGGGCCTCACCGCCACCGCAGGCATGCCGGCGCTCGACGATGCCGCCGCCGCCCACCTGCTCAGCGACCCGCTCGGCACCCTCGCCGACTGGTGGCGCGAGCTGCTCACCAACCATGCCGCCGACGTCCCCGCCGTGCTCGCCCACCTGCGCAACCTGATCTCCGGCGCGGTGCAACTGCCGCAGTCGGTCACCGGCGCCGGCACCGCGGCCGACCCGTGGTCCATCCCGGTCATCAGCAAGCTGAACCTCGACGCCTGGCTCGATGCCGGCACGCTGATCGTCGCGCCCACGCTGTCGCTGCGCGTCGACAACCTCGCCGGCGGCTGCACAGTCGTGCTCACCACGCTGCGGATGCGGCTGGCCGAGATCGACCTGGCCGGCCGGCACGCCCGGTTCCCGCTCGCCGTCGACGTCACCGCGAAGCTGCGCGCCCGCGGCGACACCGAGGCGCGCCTCGCGCTCGCGGCGGCGGCCATCGTCGCCGACTTCATCGGCGTCCAGGCCCGCTGGAGCCCGGCCGCCGGCTTCGCCGTCGACTTCCTGGCGCCGCACCTCGCCATCGATACCGGGGCCGCTCGCGTCGCCCTCGTCCTGCCCACTGTCGACGCCAGCGGCCACCTGGACGTTCCGCCCGCGGCCTGGGGATCGGTCGAGGCCCTCCTCGGCGTGCTCGCTGCGAGCGCTCCCAGCGGCTGGCTGGCCGACCTGGCCGATCTCACCGGCTGGACGCTCAACGGCCGCCTGCGCGGCCCGCGGCTCTCGCTCGCCGCGCTGGTGGCGTCGCCGGTGCCCACCTTCGAGGCCTGGCTGGCCGCGCTCGCCACGGACGCGGATCTGGTGGGCACCCTCACCGCCAGCATCGCCCACCTCGCCGGCGGCAGCAGCGGCGGCCTGGCCGGCGTGATCACCGGCAGCGGCACGCCCGAGGACCCGTGGCTGGCCGGCCTCGGCCGCACCGTAGCCGCCCCCGCGATCGCGGTCTGGCTCACGCCGCACGGCCCGGTGCTCGCAGCTACGGTGTCCGGCCAGGCGTTGCACGCGTGGCGTCCAGGCATGCCCGGCCTGCCGCCCGACGGGCTCGCGCAGGCGCTGTTCGACGAGGCCGCCGCCGGCGCCGACGTCGCCGCGCTCGCCCACGGCCGGCCCGATATCGGCAGCGGCCTGCAGTCCCTGGCCTCCCGCTGGATCGACACCGACGGCATGGTCACCTCTCCGCCGACTCCGATTGCGCGGCTCACCACCGTCCTTCTTCCCGACGTGACCTGGGACAAGCTGGCCGGCACCGACCTGGCCGAGGTGATCCCCGGCGGCGTGCCGGCCGGCGCCGTCGTCGTGCGGGTCGCGGTGATCAGCGACCCGGCCACGCTGCCGTGGACACCTGGCGCAGACCGGCTGCTCGACCTCACTGCGCCGGGCCT
>JBDTXT010000339.1:0-3652 GCA_040006035.1 Pseudonocardiales bacterium
ACCTGGTACGGGGAAACGACGAAGTCCTTGCGCAGCACCGCGATGCCGACCGCGGCGCGCACCGCATCGAGGTCAGCCAGCGAGCCGCCGAAACGCCGTTGCTCGGTGATGACGCTGATCATGCGTGCGCCGCCGGCCTCGTACGCAGCCGCCAGCGCCGCCGGGTCACTGATAAGGGCGAGCGCGCCCTTCGACGGGCTGCGTCGCTTCACTTCGGCGATGACGCCGACGCCGGGGGCCTTCAGTGCGGCAAGGGCATTGAGCGCGGGAAGGGCGGCGGCAGCGAGGGCCTTGATCTCGTCGAACGGGACAGCTTCCTGGCGGGCCGCCACGTCCTCGCGAACTCCGGCGACGATCTCGTCCAGAACGCTGGCCACGCGCCACGCCTCCCGCTTCCTGAGTGCCTGCTTTCGACGAGACTAACTAGCGCGGACGTGTCCAGGACACGCGGGTCCGAATCTGCTTCCCGGCGAGCTTCTTACGCGTCGCCGTTGCGGGGGCCAGTCGTGGGGTCGGTGCCGCGGTCAAGAGCTGTCCACATCGACGAGTCGGCCCGGGCCCGGGCCGACGCTATGTCCTCGGCCGAAGCGGCTCCGGTCGGCGCTTCATACCGTCTCGACATCGATCCCCAGCGGTGCCCGCGGGCGGTGATCAGCACTCCAGCAGCCACGACTAGCAGCCCACAGGCGGCCGAGAGCACCGGCCACTGCGGATGCACGCTCACCTGCACCACGTTCGTCGCGTCCACCCCCACGCCGGACCGCTTCGCCTGCACCAGCGAGCGCACCCGCGCCGAACTGACGCCCGCCAGCCCGGACACCGAACGCCACCCGAGCACTGCGCCGGCGAGGGCGAGCATCGCGCCGATGCCGCGCCGGGCCACCCCGCGGGTCGCGAGCACTGCGACCACGCCCGCGAGTGCGACCAGGCCGAGCGCGGTAGCCGCGGAGTCGAGCGTGTGCCCGCTGATGGCGAGCACCTCGTCGGCCAGCGGGCGGGGTCGCGGCGTGCGCGCCGTCTGCCAGGTGCGCCGTGCGATCAGCAGCGCCCCAGCCGCGCCGAGCAGGTCGAGCAGCAGCGCGAGGGTGAACTCGGCGCGGCTGGATCGCGATGTCGAAGTTCGACGCAGGCCTCGTGGCACTCGGCTATGCCACCTACGCATCCGGTGGCTCGAGCGCCACGATCGGGCGCAGGGTCTCGGCGGTCGCGATCGCCTGCAGCACGGCGCGTGCCTTGTTCTGCGTCTCCTGCTCCTCGAGCGCCGGGATGCTGTCGGCCACGATCCCGGCGGCGGCCTGTACATACGCCACGCCGTCACGCATCACCGCGGTACGGATCGCTATCGCCATGTCGAGATCGCCCGCGCTGTCGAGGTAGCCGACCGCGCCCCCGTAGACGCCGCGGCGCACCGGCTCGAGTTCGTCGATGATCTCCATCGCCCGGACCTTCGGCGCACCGGTCAGGGTGCCCGCCGGGAACGTCGCGACGAGTACGTCGAAGGCGTCCTTACCGTCGGCGACCCGCGATTCGACGGTCGACACGATGTGCCACACATGGCTGTAGCGTTCGACCGCACCGAACTCAACCACCTCGACACTGCCGGGCGCCGAGACCCGGCCCAGGTCGTTGCGCGCCAGGTCGACGAGCATCACGTGCTCGGCCTGCTCCTTCGGGTCGCTGACCAACTCGGCAGCCAGCGCCGCGTCGCGCTCGGCCGTCTCGCCGCGGCGGCGGGTGCCCGCGATCGGGTGCAGTACGGCCCGGCTGTCGCTGACGGTCACCAGGGCCTCCGGGCTGCAGCCCACGATGTCGACCTCGGGCGTGCGCAGGAAGTACATGTACGGCGACGGGTTCAAGGTCCGCAGCACCCGGTAGACATCCAGCGGGTCGGCCGCCGTCTGCACCTCGAAGCGCTGCCCCACCTGGATCTGGAACACCTCACCGGCCCGGACCGCCTCCAGCGCCTGCTCGACCGCGGGCTGGTACTCCCCCGGCGGTGTGCGCGACACGCCTGGCCGCGGCGGGGCCGTCCCGATCGCGGCGACGGTCGGCGGCGAGGGCGTCGCCAGCGCTGCCTGCATCGAGTCGAGTCGGCGCGTCGCGTCGTCGTACGCGGCGTCCAACTCAGCCGGGGTCAGGCCCGCACGCACCAACGCATTGGCCACGAGCACGACCGTGCACTCGTGGTGATCGACGGCGGCCAGGTCGGTGACGAGCAGCATCGTGAGCTCCGGCAGCCCCAGCTCGTCGACGGCCTTGTCGGGCAGGCGCTCGATGCGCCGGACGACGTCGTAACCGAGGTAGCCGACGAAGCCTCCGGTGAGCGGCGGCAGCCCGGGCAGCCGTGGCCCTTTGACCGCCCGCCAGGCCGCCCCGAGCACGGCGAGCGGGTCACCAGTGATCGGCAGCCCCTCGGGAACCGACCCCGTCCACGCGGCGGCACCGTCGACGACTGACAATGTCGCGATCGCGTCCACCCCGACGAAAGACCAGCGCGAGAACGACGCACCGGGCTCGGCCGATTCGAGCAGGAACGTGCCGGGCCGGCCCGCGGCGAGTTTGCGGTAGACACCGACCGGGGTCTCGGCATCGGCGAACAAGGTTCGGGTGATCGGGACGAGCCGGTGCGTGTGCGCCAGGTCGTCGAGGTCGGACCGGGTGATCACGAAGTGCCGCCGCCCCGCGATGATCGGCTGGGGACGACCGTCAATGCGCCGGCGTCGAAGCACGAACGGGTGCCGGTGTGGCAGGCCGGGCCGACCTGATCCACCTTGACGAGCAGCGAGTCACCGTCGCAATCGAGCGCCACCGAGCGGACGTACTGGGCGTTGCCCGAGGTGTCGCCCTTCACCCAGTACTCCTGCCGGGAGCGCGACCAGTACGTGGTCCGGCCGGTGGTGAGCGTGCGGTGCAATGCCTCGTCGTCCATCCACCCGACCATCAGCACCTCGCCGGTGTCGTGTTGTTGCGCCACGGCGACGATGAGTCCGGCGGCGTCGCGTTTGAGGCGTTCGGCGATGGCGGGGTCCAGAGCGGGCATGGCGACAATTGTGCCGAACTGAGCTCAGTCGCCACGCGGCAGGCGCACGGTGACGGTGCTGCCGCCCTCCACGCTGCTCTCGAAGCGCACGGTGCCGCCGTGCGCCGAGACGACCGACGCCACGATCGCCAACCCCAGCCCGCTGCCGCCGCGCGCCCGGCTGCGCGCCTTGTCGGCCCTCCAGAATCGTTCGAACGCGTGCGCCGCCTCGTCAGCCGGCAGCCCGGGTCCGGCGTCCACGACGCGCACCACCACCTGCTCGCCCTCGCGGCCGGCGTCGATCGAGATCGGCCCGTCGGCCCGGGTGTGCACGGCGGCATTGGTGACCAGGTTGCGCACCACCCGCAGCAACTGATCACGATCGCCGACCACCGTGAGCTCGTCCTCGGCACGGTAGTCGATGCGCCGCCCGGGGTAAGCCGCCCGCGCGCCGGTCACCGCCTCGTCCAGGATGTCGTCGACGTCGATGTGCTCGTAGTGCGGCTGGCCGCCCTGGTCGCTGCGGGCCAGGGTCAGCAGGTCGTCGACCAGCCGGGACATGCGGGTGCCCTCGGACTCGATCCGGGCCAGGTTGTCGGCCGGCTCGACGTCGCCCTGCTGGCGCTGCATGCG
>JBDTXT010000340.1:0-3640 GCA_040006035.1 Pseudonocardiales bacterium
ACGGCGAGCGCCGTGTGCAACCTGTTCGGTTGGACGGGTTTGACTGTGATCATGTCGGTCTCCTGGGTTCGGTGGTGATCATCAGTACTGCCTTGGTGACGCGGTCGAGGCGGAAGTGCGCGGCATCGTTGACGGCGCGGACGGCGTCGCTGGATGGAGCCCGGAATACGCAGAAGCAGATGTCCTCGTCGGGCAGATACATCGATTGGACGTAGCGAACCGCGCCCGAGTCGCTGTCCTGATCGGCGCAGATGCGTGCGACCCGCGATACGGACTCGGCGAGGCTGCCGGCTGCCGTGGCCGGGAGGTATCGCTCGACGAGGAAAGCTGATGACGATCCGTCCGGCTCGAGCGCTCGCTGGATGTCCACGGTCAGGACGCTAGAAGGAGGCAGCCCTCCTTCGCGTCGGTAGAACTACCGCCTATTGATCTCGGGGCTACTGCGGATCGGGTGTCTCACCTCGGTCAGGCTGCGTGGAGACCCAGAGGGCAAGCTCGGTGCGTGACCGTAGCCCGAGCTTGCGGTAGACACGCCCAAGATGGCTGTCGACGGTACGCACGCTGATAAACATCGCGCCGGCCACTTCGCGGCTTGTTTGACCGGCTCCCACCAGTGTGGCGATTCGGTGCTCCATGGCTGTGAGCTCGCCGGCCGCGCTGGTCTTGCCACCGATGCTCGCGACCTCTGTGAGCGCTAGCTCTGCCTGGACGGGTGCGTCGAGGCGATTGAACACGGCGAGGGCAGCGCTGAGCTCGCGTTTGGCGTCGCTGCGGCGGCCGGCCTTGCGCAGCGCGGAGCCGAACAGCTGGCGGGTGCGCGCCTCCTCGAACGGCATCGGGAGGCGTTTGTGGTCGATCAACGCACGTTCGAAGGCGTCGATCGCAGCTGACGTGTCCCCGGCGGCCGCGTTGAGCAGCCCGTGGCACCTACCCGCCATGGCGGTCGCCCACGGCAGCTGGTTGCTGGCGCTGCTCGCGTCCAGTTCAGCCGTCATGCGCTTCGCGTTAGCGATGTCTCCTACCGCTATCAATACGGCGACGGCATCGGGGTGCAGTCGCATGATGGCGGGCTCGCCGATTCCGACCTCGTCTCGGGCGATGGTGTCAGCACGGAGGAATAGTGCGGCGGCGGCCGTCGTGTTGCCGGCGAAACTCTCGGTGATCGCGAGACTTCGAAGGTGCAGCGCCACGGCGGAGTGGTAGCCGAGCGCCTCGTCCGAGGCGAGGTCGCGTTCGCCGAGGTCACGGGCTTCGGCCAGACGTCCCAGATGCGCAAGAACGAGGACGTGAGCGGAGGCCAGCATCGGCGCCCGGCAACCTATTCTTGCTGTGTGCTCCCGGCCTTCCAAGGCGTAGTTCAACGCCCGCGCGTACTGCCCGGCCCAGCACTCGAGCATCGCTAGATGACCTAGCGTGATCGGCAGTCCACTGTCATCGCCCTCCTCGAGAGCGCATGTCCTCATGGTGTGCAGCCAGGAACGCGAATCCTCGAACCGATCCACGACCTTCAGGCACATGCCTAGCGCCATACCCGGCCGGTCGCTGACCGGCAGCACCGTCGCCCCGGCCTGCAAGGCGACAGCCCGCTCCAAGGTCGTCACAGCGAGTCCACGGCCGAGACGGCACCCGTGCACCGCCAGATTCGTCAGAGCGTTCGACAGCAGATCCGTTGGTGGGGAGTCGATTCCTTGGAGCAGGTCAACCGCCCTCTGAGCGTGCATCAGGTCCGCCTGCGCGCCGGACGGGCTGGTTTCGGCATACGTGGCATGGCATCGAGCCAGCAGAAGGGGATCGTCTCCAGACTCGGCCAGCGCCCGCTCACACCAGCCGACAACTGTCGCATCCCCTTGTTCTAACGATGCAATCGTTGCCTGCAGTAGCAACCCAGGGACTCGGTGGGGCCCGGGAGCTGCGGCATCCAAACCGACGGTCAGGACGTGGCGTGCTCGCGGCAGGTCTCCGAGCAGAAACAGGTATTCCGCCGCAATCACCGTACGGCGCAGCAGGTCGTCGCGTGCATTCTCGGGAGTCGCGGCCAACGCCAGCTCGGCGAGCTCGGCGGCGCTGCTGAGACTGCCCCTGCCGCGGGCGTTACGCGCCGCGAGGTCGAGAGCGGCTGCTACCGACGCCGATTCACCGGCGGTGCCCAGCGCCGCATGGCGAGCGTGCTGCTCCGGGTCCGTCACTGTCTGAGCTAGCCGCCCGTGCAGCCGCCGTCGAGCGTCGGGAGTGAGATCTTCGTACGGGATCGACGCGATGAGCGGGTGGGTGAACCTCAGCCGCCGTCCGTCCAACTCCAGCACGCCGGAGTCGAGTGCCTCGGCAAGCGCCTGGCGGTATGCGCCGGGATCATCGATCGACGCGGCCACCCCATCGACCGTCGGTTGCGCCAATGCGGCGGTCACCAGCAGTAAGTGTCGTGTCTGCGGACTTAGACCCTGCAACCTTTCGGCGACCAGCAACCTCAGGTCGGCCGGTACCGGGAGTGATTCATCTGCGTTGGGCTCACGTCCGAGACGTTGCAATGCGCGCGACATCTCGAGGAACATCATCGGGTTTCCGCCGGTGGCCTGGTGGAGCCGAGTCTGCGTAGGCCGCGACCAGGCCTGACCGAGCCGAATCTGAACCATCCGCTGCAGCGTCCCCAGGCTTGCCGCACCAATTAGGAGCCGCTCACCCGGAAGCCCCATGTCGGCAGCCGCGGCAACCTCCGATACAGGGCCAGTCCGGCATGAGGCAAGCAAACGAACGGGCTCGTCACGCAGCCGTCGCAGCGCAAAGGACAGAACCTTGCGCGAGCTCTCATCGAGCCACTGAATGTCGTCGATCGCCAGCAGGACGGGCCCAGACCGGCTCAGTACCCTCAACACTTCAAGCGCGGCTACGGCGACAACCCGATCCCCAGGCGGACTTGCCGGGACATCAGACATCAGCAACGCCCCTGCAAGCGCACGCTGCTGTATCTCGGGCAGGTCCTGCATGGCGTCGCTGCTGAGATCATCGAGGAGATCGCCCAAGCCAGCGAAGGCCCACTCAGCATCTGACTCGGTGCAGCGGCACGTTCGTACGAGTACGCCGTTCATCGTGGCGGTGGAGACAGCGTCGGTCCAGATGGCCGTCTTACCGATGCCGGCTGGACCTTCCAGGACAAGTGATGCCGGCCCGTCAGCCACGCCCAGGGTGAACGCCGCCACGATCTCTAACTCGCTTTCGCGGCCCACGATCGGGTTTCGGAGAACGTGCATCGAACCCCTCACTGCCCTACTGTCAAACTCGCGCCAGCACCTGTGCCAGCACATTCAAGCTATCCCAGCACGGCAGCGTTCGTCCGGCCCCGACGACGGCCGCGATGCACGGCCGCCCGCCGCGGCGCCCTCGGTGCGATCTTCGACATCCGCGGCACGATATGACCCTGGTTTGCACCAACGTCGCAGAGCTCCACCGAAGCCTGCTCTTACCCCGCGCTTGCTGATGACCTGTTTGTCTCCCGAAGGATCGGCTCACGTCGACACGATCGGGGCGTTCCGTAGGTGGCAGAACGTCTTGGTCCGGGTGGGTTGTCCGGGTTGTTGTTGCGGTCGCGTTAGATCACGGTGGCGTGGGCTCCAGCAGCAGTCGCGTCCATGCGTCGATGAGCCAG
>JBDTXT010000341.1:0-3634 GCA_040006035.1 Pseudonocardiales bacterium
CGCCGGCGCGCCCATCGGCGTAAGCGGACGCATGGCCGTACAGATCGAGGCCTCTAAGCGTAGGTTTGAATTACGCAGGAATAGCCCACAGCCTAAGGGAATGGAAGCGCCATGCGTCGGTCGTCGGAAGGGGCCAGGGTCGGTACGGCGAGTCCGCGTCGCCGGCGTACAGGCCCGATCGCTCTGATCGTCTCGGTCCTGCTCGCTGCAGGCTTGCTGGCTGCGCCTCCTGCGGCAGCGGCGACCAACCTGCCGAACAGCATGGCCGCGCTGGGTGACTCAATCACTCGCGCATACGACGTGTGTTGCTGGTACGGCGATCACCCCGCGGAGTCGTGGTCGACCGGCAACAACAGCCTCGACTCGATCGCCAGTCATTACGAACGGCTGGCGTCAGTCAATTCGGGGATCATCGGCAACCAACACAACGACGCGCGGACGGGCGCGAAGGCTTCCGACCTGACGACACAGGTCGCTACCGCGGTGAGCCAGAGGGCGCGCTATATCACCGTTTTGATCGGAGCGAACGACCTCTGCACAAGTTCGCCAGCGACCATGACCTCGACCACAACCTTCGCGTCCCAGATCCGGGCTGCGCTGGCGACGCTCATTCAAGATCTACCGAAAGCGCGCATATTCGTCAGCAGCATCCCCAACCTGTACCAACTGTGGTCGGTGCTGCACACCAACTCGCTGGCTACTTGGGTGTGGTCGACCGCCGGCGTCTGCCAGTCCATGCTGTCGAGCTCCGAGACGGAGGCCGACCGGCAAGTGGTCGTCGATCGCGAGAACGCCTTCAACGCCACCCTCGCGACCGCGTGCCAAAGCTATGCGCGCTGCCGGTGGGATAACTACGCCACCTACAACTACCAGTTCAGCGCCAGCCAGGTAAGCATCCTCGACTACTTCCATCCCAGCCTGAGTGGACAAGCCGCGCTCGCGCGTGTCACCTGGAACGCGTCCTGGTACTGCTCCTGGACGTCCTCCTGCAGCAGCTGAAGCTACGCAATCCCCGTGGCGGGCGACGATGCCACCTGCCGCAACCGGGCGTTTCGGTGGGATTGCTTCGACCTCGGGGCTATTCGGCTGGGGCCAAGGCGGCAAGTTTGCGACGTGTGATCGCAGACCGCGATGGGTTGGGCGGACTATCACCTGCACCTGTTCGAGGTGGACGGCGTGTTGTACGGCGACGTCGGAGATCGAAGGGCACCCGCTCGGTGAAGAGGAGACGTTCGCTCTCGCGCCGGCCACGGATGCGGCGCGCGCGTTCAGCTTCGCGTACGACTACGGCGACAGCTGGCACCACGACATCGTCATCGAGCAGACCATGCCCAGCGTCGGTGCTGGCACCCCGCACCTGATCGACGGCCCGAAGGCGTGCCCGCCCGAGGACTGCGGCGGCGCGGGCGGGTTCGAGCATTTGCTCGAGGTGCTCGCCGATCCGTCCGACGAAGAACACGATCAACTGCTCGAGTGGGTCGGCGGTCCCTACGATCCCAACGCGTTCGACATGGCCGAGCTCAACGCAGCTCTCGAGCTCTACGACCGGCACACCCGGCAGCGGCGTCGCTGACGTCGAAGCAGGTCGATTCGGACCCGGTAGTCCGGCCGAGGATTCGTGAGTCGATGATTGTGGTGACAGGTCACGAGCTGGCTCGTCTCAGGCCGTACCGGAATGCTCGTGAACGTGATAACACTCGTCTGAGCCGCGGGCCCGCACCTAAGATCGAGGGCATGGCGTTCGAGCGCCCCAGCATCGACTACCCCCAACGGATGGGGGGAAATGCCCTGCATTCGGGACCTGCAGGTCACTGTGAGCATGGTCCTCGGGCAACTTACCGGCGGAAGGTCGTCCGCCGACGTCCTGGCCGACTACCCCTATCTGGACCACGCTGACATCCTCGCTGCGCTCGAGTACGCCGCTGCCGTCGTGAATGAGCGGGAGTTTGCGGGCTCTTCTTGATCAAGCGTGGTAGCTCGGGGCTGACTCGGTCGTTCAGCTGCGGCTCATGAAGGCCCTGGGGCCTCAAGATTCATGGCGCCTAGGACACGAGTCGAGGAGGCCCCCGGTGCATGGAAACGGTAACGCGGCGACGGTGATGCTGGGGCTTCCTGGGTTTGTGCTGCTCGCTGCGTCAGGCGCGGGCGGCCAGCTTGAGCTCGCGGCGAAGTTGCTGAGGCAGCGCGAACGTCAGCCGCTCCTCCGTCTGCGCCACCTCCTCAAGATGGCCGTAGCCGTGCTCGGACAGCCACTCGATGACCTCGCGCACGAGGATCTCCGGCACGGAGGCGCCCGAGGAAAGCCCGATGGAACCGACTCCATCGAGCCAGTCCGGGTCGATGGCGGTCACGTCCTCGACGAGGTACGCCGCGTCGGCGCCGGCCGCGGCGGCCACCTCGACCATCCGCACCGAGTTCGAGGAGTTGGCCGAGCCGACGACCAGGAAGAGTTCGACCTGCGGCGCGATCACCTTCACCGCGGCCTGGCGGTTTTGCGTGGCGTAGCAGATGTCGTCACTGGGCGGCGATTCCAGCGCGGGGAACCGCTCGCGCAGCGCGGCCACGGTCTGCATCGTCTCGTCCACCGACAGTGTGGTCTGCGACAGCCACACCACCTTCTCCGAATCCCGCACCTGCACCATCGCTGCCTCGGCCGGACCGTCGACCAGGTGGATCCGCTCGGGGGCCTCCCCCGTCGTGCCGACGACTTCCTCGTGACCCTCGTGGCCGATCAGCAGGATGTCGTAGTCCTCGCTGGCGAAGCGCCGCGCCTCGGCATGCACCTTGGTCACCAGCGGGCAGGTGGCGTCGATCGTGTCGAGATTGCGCCGCCGGGCTTCGGCGTGGACCTCGGGGGCGACGCCGTGCGCCGAGAAGACGACGCGAGCGCCCTCGGGCACCTCGTCGGTTTCCTCGACGAAGATCGCCCCTTGGCGCTGCAGGCTGCGCACCACGTACTGGTTGTGGACGATCTGCTTGCGGACGTAGACCGGCGCACCGTGCAGCTGGAGCGCGAGCTCCACCGTCTGCACCGCCCGGTCGACACCCGCGCAGTACCCCCGGGGCTTGGCCAGGAGCACGCGCCCGTTGGTCGTCATGGCTCCATAGTAGGAAGCCGGCCCCTGCGCCTGGTCCAGATGAGACCGGGGTCGCGCTGGTCGTGGCGGGCGGCGTGCGGCAGGCTGGACCTCGCATCCCGCCGGACATCCGCGCGAGCGACGACCCACGATGCGACGCCGTCGGCTCAAGGCGGCCGGTACCAACCCCGCACCATGAACGACCGACCGTCGGCGTTGGCTGACGGCACGCGCGACACCGGATCCAACGACAATGAGCGTCAGAGTCAGCACACCGCGAGCACAGAGGACGGACCAATGACGAACCTGCCCGCACCGATCCGGGCCTACCTCGGCCTGCTCGACACGGCGGTGAGCCGGGTCCGCGACCTGTCGAACCGGGCGCCGGAGCTGCCCATGGAGGCCGTCGCCGCGGCGATGCAGCTCTCACTGCGGGCCCAGCAGCGCTTCGCTGAGCTGACTGTGCGCGGGGACGAGGTGCTCGGTCGCATCCGCGGAGTGCCGGAGGAGGCCCCGAGTTGGGCCACCTTCGACGACGAGCACACCGACGACGAGCA
>JBDTXT010000342.1:0-3615 GCA_040006035.1 Pseudonocardiales bacterium
GTCCCGCTGATGTGTCGGCTCACCTTGTTGTACGTGGCGTAAGCGACGTACAACCGAGGGACGGCGAGGACGAACAGAAGCGCGTGGCCTGACCCCGGCTGGTTGATCCGCGTTGAGTGAAAGTCTGGATGCCCGAGGACGGGCAGAAAGGCTCGATGACGATGACCATTCCCGCCGTTCCCGCAGGACGGCTCTTACGCCGGGGTCGAAGCCGTGCTGGCCTTCCACCGGGGCGAGATGCCGGGGATACCGGTGCACGAGTTTTGCATCAACGACGGTGTGGCTGGTGCTGCCCGCCGAGTGCCGGGCGGCGACGCGGGCATGGCGGGAACGCCACAACGCACCCGGTCGGCTGTCTGCCAACGAACAGTCAGATCAACCCACCCCCGGAGTAGGAGGCCGCCGTTCAGTAATAGCTGAAATCGACTGCCCCCAGAGGTTGACACGTTCCGAAGGGACCGCCAGCCTGACTCACACGCGACCGCCATCATCCGGGGGGTCCAGCAGACAAACGGGGGTCCTTCCAAACGGGTCATCTACCCCGGCCGTCAGGGCACGAGCCGCCACAACTTCAACTGGGACGCGATCTCGCTAGAGTCCGCAGTCATCATCACCGCCGCACAGTGGCAGTTCAGCGGGGGCGCGTTTGGGGCGGCGGGTCGGCCGGTGCTCGGTGATCCGGGACAGGAGCCGCGCGTGGAGGCGAGGCGGGAGGCCGTCGAGTTTCTCATGAACGCCGAGTCGACGACACCGCTCGACGTTGTGGTGAACATTCAGCGTCTTCGACAACGTCGAGAGCGTGCAAGTCGTGTAATGAACACTCGGAAGGATCCAACTATGAGCGCTACGCCGAAGCGCGTCACGCTGTCCGACGAGGACCGCGGACGTATGCAGCGCCTGTCGGAAGAGGTCCAGGGCAGGCTGCGCGAGATGGGGCTGATCATGACGAGAAGCCTGGAGCTCGGTGACCGAAGCGACGCCGTATTGAAGTTCCTGCCCATGGAGCGAGCGGCCGACCAAGGCGGCGGCACCACCATCGAGATCGTGTGCACACCAGAGGGATGTGGGTGCTACGTCGACCCTCCGGGCCTCTGCGAGTTCCCGTGCGGGGCGGCCGGCCCTCTGTGACGGTGGGCTACTGGCCGCGCTAGTCGCTGTAGTGTTCCTCGGCCTCGACACGTACGCTGTCGGCCCGGTGAGCATCTGTGGGCACCACGTCGATCCGGACGCCGCGCGGCGGCAATGGCTACGCACCTGAGCCAAGGACCACCCGTGGCGCCACGTCCGGGTCAGCCGGCGTCGTGCTTGTCGGCAGCCGGCGCTGCGTCGGCGTGGTGCTGGCCGGTCACCCGGCAGGCGAACCGCTCGCTGAGCCTCATCGTGGTCATCAAGTGGTGCACGGCAGCCCGGCGTCGCTCCGGGCTCAGACGTTTCCCCGGGCCAACTCCTTCAACGCCGCCTTCTATTACTCCGCGTCCGCCAGCAGTCGCTTGAGGGTGGAGTTCTCCCGCTCCAGTTCCTTCAGCCGTTTCGCGTCGTCGGCCTTGCGGCCACCGAACTGGTGCGCCAGCGGTGATAGGTCTGCTCCGAGACGCTCAACTCGCGGCAGACCGCCGCGACGTCCTTGCCCTCGGCCAACAGCCGATCCGCGGTCATCAACTCCCGTACGACCTGCTCCGGTGAATGCCGCTTCCTTACTGGCATGATCATCGAGCCTTCCTGGCCGCACAGGGGCATTCAGACTCTCACTCAACATGGCCTACCAAGCGGGGTCACGCCACCGGGTCTACCAACAGCCGTGTCGTCGGGCGCTCCGCTCCAACCGCGCCAACCACGAAGTAGGCAGCGACTCGCACAGTCAACAGCGAGGCACCAACGACTCTGACGGTGCGGAGACCGTCGCTCAACGCAATTCCCCATAGGCAGAGCGCCGCGCTGGCACATATCAAGTGGATCACTTCTTGGGCTCCGGCCAGGAGTTCCTGGCCCGGCGCGCCAGTAGTATCCGGTGCTGTCGTTGAGCGCGGCACTGACGCTCGGCCCGCGTCTGGCCGCCGAACCTCCCTCGCGGTATGCCGCAGGCCGACGAAGGCCTGTCTTCGATTGGCCGGCCCAAGTTAGTCGGGGTAGCGAGGTAGCCACGTGTCCCAGAATGCGCCGGGATGTGCTTGGACTCCGGACAATCCGACTGCGCACGCTAGTCGGGCCGGTGCGAGAACCGTAGCCAACTCGTAGTCAGACCTGCACTGCTCGAACCCGTAGTCTCGGACTCCGTTCGCCACGAGCGCGTCGTGATAAAGCCGCAGGAGCTGGGGCTCGACGGGTCGACGGATTTCTGGCTCAAGCTGCCCGCGGATCCAGAAGGCAACGTCGATGACGCAGCGGGCGTAGGTAGCCAACTGCCAGTCAATGAATATCACTTCCCCGTCGTCCCGAAAGAACAGGTTGTCCGCTTGCACGTCGTTGTGGATGAGCGTGCGAAGGCCAGAGTCGAACAATGTCGTCGCAGCCGCGTGAAGGTTCTGCTCGATCCACTCGCCCATCTCGCTGATCTGGGAGGTCACGGGGATGCTCAGCTTCTGCAGGAGGGACGGCCAGCTTCGAGTGAAGGAATCGGCCATGACCTCGGGGGCGAGCAGGGACCGCAGACGCAGCCACGAGGCGTTGGCCACATCCGCTGCTTCCCACCAGGTGGCATGCAGCACGGCGAGTGCGAGCAGCACTCGGGAAATCTCGTCCAAAGAACTTCCTGCGATGCTGTTGCCGTTGCGAGCGGCGGCCAGATCCTCGAGCAGCAGGAGGGCGCAACCCGATTCAGAATCTAGGTGCGAGTAGTAACAACGCGGCTTGGGCACCGGTGTGCGGGACGACAACGTCTCATAGAACCGGACCTCTCGCTCGTAGAACCCCAAAGCGCTGACCAACGCTCGCGCGACCGGTTCCGCCGCCGAGGACTTTGCGATGAGCGTCGCCGGCAGTCCGGGGCGGTCCTCGCGATAGTGGAGACGAAGCCGTGCCACCTGTCCCGTCATCCCCTGCTCGCCGGAGAGCAGTTCGGCATCAAAGGACCGAACCTGCGCGGGTCCCAGGCCCTGAGCATTCACCACCGAGGTCAACCAGTCGGTCGTCAGCTCATCCTGCGACGTAGGCGGCCGCATGACTCACCATCTCACCGGACAACGCGTCTCACAAGCAGACAAAGGTGACAGCCGCCGCGAGCGTTAAGCGCGCCGCGGTGAGCGTATGAGCCTCTGCGGTCGCGGGGAGCGGCTTGATGAACGCAGGCACTTAATGCTGTACGGCGACCGGGTGTGTCCCGTCCAGCGGCTTACGGGTGTGCGCGAGCAGCCCCACGGACACAACCACCAGGAAGTCCAGCTCCCACACGGCGGCGGAATGGTCGGCCCACGCGAACGCCGGCGCGCGGCCAGCGCCAGGACCACCGTTACGGCCCGTTCGACGGTCCGGCGGGCTACGGGTGCCCACCGCGGTGGCGACGGTCCTACCGCCTTCGGGGCCGGGACGGTGGCGGTTCCGGGTCACGCCGGTGTGCTACTGCGCCTGTTTCGGGGTGAGCCATGTCGGCGGCGGCGCGGATGGCGGTTGCGGTGGTGA
>JBDTXT010000343.1:0-3602 GCA_040006035.1 Pseudonocardiales bacterium
CGCCCGCTTGACGAAGCAGCGTGGCTGCTTCGACCGCGCCGCCGCGGGCCAGCGCGACGCGAGCAAGGCCCTCCAGGCCGGTCGCGAGCAGGGTGGGCTCCCCGTGCTGCTGCCCGGCCGCATGCACCTGTGTGTAACGCTGTAAGGCGTCGTCGAACAACTCCTCGCGCCAATCGCACCAGGCGACACCAGCGAGCGCGTGCCCACCCCACAGAGGCGTTTCGAGCCGGTTCAGCCCTTGGACAGCCTGCTCGAACAACGGCCGTGCGGCGGCGGGGTCGCCGTCCATCTGCGCAATCGTCGCTTGTCCGAGGCCGGCGAGCACAACACCGGCGGCGTCGCCGACCTCCATGGACGCCGTCGAGGCCCGGTTGAAGGCAGCGCTTGCGGCCGCCCGCTCTCCGAGGTTGAGCAGCGCGACGCCAAGGTCCGACAGCGCCCACTGCGCGGTATTGAAAACCCCGGCCGAACTCGACACCTCGATCGCCTGCTCCAGCACGGGCACCGACTCGGCGTACCTGCCGAACTCCTTCAGTCCCCACCCGAGGTGGTACAGCACGGCCGACAGGCCCCAGCCGTCGTCCAGTCGGCGAAATGCTTCCGAGGCGGTTCGTCCCATCGCCCGCGAGCGTGGCAGGTCGCCTCGACGGATGTAGTTCTGGAGCCGGACGAACGCGACGACTGCGTGTCCCCACTCGTCAGCCTCGACGGTGAACTCCTCCTCCGCCTCGACGAGGAACTGCTCGAACCGCTCGGCGTGCAACCCGTTGAGCAGCTCCACGGCCAGCAGCACCTTGGACAAGGCCGCGCGGTGCGCATCGCCCTCAGCCTCGAACAGCTGCAGGCTTTCCCGGGCGGTCTCGGCACACCGCGGGTTGGGGTGGACTAGGCATGCCCGCGGGCGCTCCACGATGGACACTGCCTGCAGGGCCCTCGCACGCGCCTGCGCAGACGCCCCCGGCACGGCTACGAGCCTTGAGAGCACCTCACGGCCCTCGACGTGACGTCCGAGATGCCAGAACAGGGCCAGCGAGCCGGCGAGCCGCATTCCGTCCTCGACGCGGCCGGGGTCTGCAGTTAGCCATGCCAGGGCGGCGCGCAGATTGGCATGTTCATCACGCAACCGTTGCAGCGCGACCCGCTGGCCGCGCCCGCGCAGGTTCTGTTCGGCGGCTTCGGCGACAAGCCGGAAATGGGTCGCATGACGGGAGGCGACATCCGTGCCCTCGCCCGAGCCGTCAAGCCTCTCCAGCGCGTACTGCCGCATCGTCTCCAGCATCCGGTACCGGGACGGCGAGCCAGGGGCGAGGATGACCATGGACTGATTCACCAGGTGGTCTAGGACGTCGAGCACCGCTCCAGCCGAGATACCCTCGCCGACGACGACGGTCTCGGCTGCTTCGAGCGTCCACCCACCATGAAAGGCGGCAAGGCGTCGGAAGACCTGCTGCTCGGGCTCAGACAGCAGCGCGTGGCTCCACTCGACCGTCGCTCGCAGCGTCCGCTGACGAGCTTCGGCGGTGCGTGGCCCGCTGGTGAGGAGCCCGAAGCGATCGCCGATACGGTCGGCCAGGTCGGTCAGGGACAGCGAGGACATGCGTGCGGCGGCCAACTCGAGCGCGAGCGGCATACCGTCCAGCTGCCGGCACACCTGCGCCAGAGCATCGCGATCTGCCTCAGACAGCTGCAGATCGGACCGGACCGCCATAGCCCGCTCTACGAACAAGGTTGCCGCCGGATAGTCGAGGACGCGCGCGGCCGGTGTACCGGGCGGGGGGGTGGCCAGCGGAGAGACACTCACCTGTACCTCACCTGGCACAGCGAGCGCCTCCCGGCTGGTTGCGAGCAGAGTGACCTGCTCCGCAGTCTCGAGGATCGCAGCAGCGAGGGTCGCGACGGCATCAATGACGTGCTCGCAGTTGTCCAGCACCAGCAGTGCGCACCGGTTGGTGAGATAGGCGAGGAGCCGGTCGCGGACCGCGGCATTCGGGTCCGCGCCGTCCAGCGGCACGCCCAGTGCGTCGGCGACGGCGAGCGGCACATCGCCGGGGTCGGTCACCGAGGCCAGACGGGCCAAATGCACGTGCTGGTCGAAGGTGTCCGCCAATCGGTGAGCGACGGCCAAGGCCAGCGACGTCTTGCCGGCTCCACCAGGCCCGACCAGGCTCACCATCCGCTGGTGTGTGACGGTGTTGCCGAGCCGGGTGAGCTCGTCGTCTCGTCCGATCAGGCGCAGGGTCGGGACCGGCAGGGTGCGCTTGGGGCCTAGGTCCGCTTCCTGCCCGGCCCCGGGAGTGCGCACCTGGGAGACCTGAGGCGGCCCTGACCCGGCAGGCTCCGCCTGCGCCCGTACGGCGCCGAGGCTGTCATCCTGTTCGAGGACGCGCTGCTGCAGCGCTCGCAACACCGCCGAAGGCTGCAACCCGAGCTCGTCATCGAGGTGACGTCGCGTGCGAGCGAACACCGCCAACGCATCGGCCTGCCGACCGCCGCGATACAAGGCGGTCATCAGCAGCCCGGCGAGTGCCTCGTTTCCAGGGTCCATGGCCACCACGGGTTCGAGGTCGGCGGCGACCTCAACGTGCCGGCCGACGGCCAACGCTGCCTCCGCACGCTCGCTACGGGCTGCCTGGTGCAGCTGCACGAGCCGGGCTGCCTCGACCATCGCCCACCCTTCGCCCGCGAAATCGGCGAGTGGATCGCCGCGCCACAACGCCAGGGCCTCGTCGTACAGCCCAAGCGCGTCCCCCGCGCTGTCCCGGACCGCAATACGTGCGGATTGGACGCGGCCGACGAATCGGTGCAGATCGACCTCATCGGGATGGACGTCGGCGCGATAGCCGGAAGCCTCACGGACGATGACGTCGATGCCATGGGCCGAGAGTGCGCGTCGGAGCTTGGACACCCTCAGCTGCAGTGCATTTGCCGGATCGGTCGGCAGCGACGTCTCCGACCACAGCCGGTCGATGAGCGAGCTCGCAGCGACGTTCCGGCCCGGCGCGAGCAGCAGCAGAGCCAGTAAGCCTCGTTCCGCGGCACCAGGAAGCTTGACGGGCACGTCGTCGATGCGCAGCTGCATTCCACCCAAAAGGCGAAACTCGAGCTCGTTGACGGCACACCCCCTCACGAGGCCCCGGACAGCGCCATCACTCCGACATCAAGGGCCTACGAGGTAAGCCGATGGTGAACCTCTGTCCGTTCTCTGTCCAGCGTGCCCTCGCCTCATTCCACTTCGGACAGCCCGAGGACAGCCGAGCCGACGACGATCAGCTTGCTCGAGTCCAACAGCAAGCCACACCGAGAATAGGACCCGCCATGAGCACCACCGATGACACCGTCACGGACATGACTTGCCACAGCTCGCACCACGAACAGGTCGAGCACGGTCCCGACCACCACGTCATGGGCAGCATGACGAGCATGGCGATCAGCGCCACACTGCACTGCCTCACCGGCTGCGCAATCGGCGAGATCGCCGGCTTGATCATCGGTGCGGCGGCCGGGCTCGGCAACGCAGCCACCATCGCCATCTCGATCGCCCTGGCGTTCTTCTTCGGCTACTTCCTGTCCACACTTCCGCTACTCAAGGCCGGGCTGGCACC
>JBDTXT010000344.1:0-3602 GCA_040006035.1 Pseudonocardiales bacterium
GCCTCGCGAATTCGACTCGGTTGACCGCTCGTCCGGCCTGGCTGGCCCTGAGCGAGCATCATGCCCGCACGGCCGGCACGCACCTGCGGGAACTGTTCGCCAGCGACCCCGAGCGCGGTGAGCGGCTGACGATCGAGGCCGAGGGCATCTACCTGGACTACTCCAAGAACCGAGTCACCGACGAAACCATCGCTCTGCTCGTCAGCCTGGCCGAGGAGTCCGGGCTACGACGGCGCATCGAGGCGATGTTCGCCGGCGAAAAGATCAATTCCACCGAGGACCGCGCCGTCCTGCACGTCGCCTTGCGCGCCCCCAAGGGCGAGCGAATCGCCGTCGACGGCATCAACGTCGTGCCCGCGGTGCACGAGGTGCTCGGTCGGATGGGTGAGTTCGCCGACCGGGTGCGCGCCGGGCGCTGGCTCGGGCACACCGGCCAGCCCATCCGCAACATCGTCAATGTCGGCATCGGCGGCTCCGACCTCGGACCGGTGATGGCCTACGAGGCGCTGCGGCACTACAGCAAACGCGAGCTCACCTTCCGCTTCGTCTCCAACGTCGACGGCGCGGATTTCGTCGAGGCGACCCACGACCTCGACCCGGCCGAGACGCTGTTCATCATCGCTTCGAAGACATTCACCACGCTCGAGACGATGACCAACGCCACCACCGCCCGGGACTGGATCCTGGCCGCCGTGAACGGTGACACCTCGGCCATCGCCAAACACTTCGTCGCCGTGTCGACGAACGCCGAGGCGGTCGAGGCGTTCGGCATCAACGTCATGAACATGTTCGGTTTCTGGGACTGGGTCGGCGGGCGCTACTCCATGGAGTCCGCCATCGGCCTGTCGACGATGGTCGCGATCGGCCCGGACGCGTTCGGAGAGCTGCTCGCCGGCTTCCACGCCATGGACGTGCATTTCCGCACCGCCCCGTTCGGGGCCAATCTGCCGGTACTGCTCGGGCTGCTCACCGTCTGGTACGCCGATTTCTTCGGTGCCCAGACCCAGGCTGTGCTGCCGTACTCGCAATACCTCAAGCGGTTCCCGGCCTACCTGCAGCAGCTGACCATGGAATCCAACGGCAAGCACGTCACACTCGCCGGCGAGCCCGTCGACTACGCCACCGGCCCGGTTTTCTGGGGCGAGCCCGGCACCAACGGGCAGCACAGCTTCTACCAGCTCATCCATCAGGGCACCGAGCTCGTCCCGTGCGACTTCATCGGCTTCACCCGGCCGCTGTCACCGCTCGGCGCGCACCACGACCTGCTCACCGCGAACGTCTTCGCGCAGAGCGAGGCGCTGGCGTTCGGCAAGACGGCTGAGGAGGTCGCCGCCGAGGGCGCGCCGCCCGAACTGGCCCACCACAAGGTCTTCGAGGGCAACCGACCGTCGAACACCCTACTGCTCGACCGGGTGACGCCATATGCACTCGGCACCCTGGTCGCCCTCTACGAGCACAGTGTCTTCGTGCAGGGGACGGTGTGGGACGTCAACTCCTTCGATCAATGGGGCGTCGAATTGGGCAAGGTGCTGGCGAAGAAGGTCGCCGGCGAGCTCACCGCGCCCGACGAACCAGAACTCGCGCACGACAGTTCCACCAACGCCCTCATCCGCAGATATCGCGCGGCAGCGCGAATCAGACATAGTCGCGCGACCAAGGAGTCCTGATGCAGCTCGGAATGATCGGCCTGGGGCGGATGGGCGCGAACATCGTGCGCCGGATCATGCGCGACGGGCATACGGCGGTCGCCTTCGACACGAGCGCCGACGTCGTCGCGGAACTGGAAAAAGAGGGTGCGATCGGGGCGCTGACGCTCGCCGAATTCGTGGCGAAGCTCGACAAGCCACGAGTTGCGTGGGTGATGATCCCGGCCGGCATCACCGGCAAGGTCGTGGCCGAACTGAGTGAGCTGATGGAGCCCGGCGACATCATCATCGACGGCGGCAACTCCAACTACCGCGAGGACATCGACCGGGCTGCCGGGTTGAAGCCGAAGGGCATCCACTACGTCGATGTCGGCACCAGCGGCGGCGTCTTCGGCCTCGAGCGCGGCTACTGCCTGATGATCGGCGGCGAGCAGGAAATCGTCGAGCACCTCGACCCGCTGTTCGAGAGCATCGCACCGGGCGTAGAGGAGGCGCCGCGCACACCGGGACGCACCGGTGAGCCGGCCCCGGAGGAGAAGGGCTACCTGCACTGCGGGCCAAACGGGGCGGGGCACTTCGTCAAGATGGTCCACAACGGCATCGAATACGGGATGATGGCCAGCTACGCCGAGGGCCTCAATGTGCTGCACCACGCCGACGCCGGTGCCCAGGAACAAGCCCACTCGGCCGAGGTCACCCCGCTGGATCAGCCGCAGTATTACCAATTCGACATCGAGATCGACAAGGTGGCCGAGGTGTGGCGCCGCGGTTCGGTCGTCGCATCCTGGCTGCTCGACCTGACCGCGCACGCGCTCGCGACCAACGCGAGCCTCGAAGGGCTGGCTGGACGCGTGTCAGACTCCGGCGAGGGGCGCTGGACGATCAAGGCCGCCATCGACGAAGGTGTGCCCACCCCCGTGCTCTCGGCGGCGCTGTTCGCCCGCTTCAGCAGCCGGGGCGAAGCCGCGTACGCCGACAAGCTGCTCTCGGCCATGCGCAAGGAGTTCGGTGGCCACGTCGAACTGCCGACCGGCGAGTAACCAAGGCGCGGATCAGGCGGGGTGCTCGACCTGGTCGCCCGCCCACTCGGTGTGGAAGCTGCCGGGCTTGTCGACGCGCCGGTAGGTGTGCGCGCCGAAGTTGTCGCGCAGCCCCTGGATCAGCGCCGCCGGCAGCCTATCGCGGCGCAGGCCGTCGTAGTAGGCCAGCGACGACGAGAACGCCGGGGTCGGGATGCCGGCGGTGGCCGCCGTCGCCACCACCTTGCGCCAGCTGTCGACGCCGTCCTTGAGCGCGTCGACGAAGTACGGCGCGACGAGCAGGCTCGGCAGGTCGGGATCCTCGTCGTAGGCCTCGCGGATCCGGTCGAGGAACCTGGCTCGGATGATGCAGCCACCCCGCCAGATCGTGGCCATCGCGCCTCGGTCGACGTTCCAGTCGTACTCGTCGCTGCCGGCCGCGATGTGGTCGAAGCCCTGCGCGTACGCCACCACCTTGGACGCATAGAGCGCGCGACGTACGTCCTCGACGAACGCCTCCCGATCGGAAGCCTCGACCGGCGTCGCGCCGCCCCCGAAGGCCTCCCGCGCCGCGGCCCGCTGGTCGGCGTGGCTGGACAGCGCGCGGGCGAACGTGGCCTCGGCGATGCCGGTGATCGGGATACCGAGATCCAGCGCGCTCTGCACCGTCCAGCGCCCGGTGCCCTTCTGCTCGGCCTGGTCGAGCACGACGTCGATGAACGGCTGGCCGGACTCGGCATCGGTGTGCATGAGCACCTCTGCCGTGATGTTGATCAGGAAGGAGTCCAGGTCACCCTCGTTCCAGGTGCGGAAGGTCTCGCCGATCTCGACCGGCGACAGCCCGAGGCCGGTGCGCAGCAGGTCGTAGGCCTCGGCGATCAACTGCATGTCGGCGTACTCGATGCCGTTGTGCACCATCTTGACGAAGTGGCCGGCG
>JBDTXT010000345.1:0-3601 GCA_040006035.1 Pseudonocardiales bacterium
TCGATGACCTCGAACTTGGACGAGTCGATCATGAGCGGCACCCGGCTGATGTCGGGCTCGCTGGCGATGAGCTTGACGAAGCGATCCATCGCGGCGACGCCGTCGATCATGCCTTCGTCCATGTTGATGTCGATGACCTGCGCGCCGTTCTCGACCTGCTGGCGGGCCACCGACAGGGCGGCGGCATAGTCACCGTCGCGGATCAGGTTGCGGAACTTCGCCGAGCCGGTGATGTTGGTGCGCTCGCCGACGTTGACGAATAGTGAATCGGGAGTGATGGTGAGCGGTTCGAGACCGGACAGCCGGCACGCCACCGAGCGTTCGGACGGCACTCGGGGCGCGACACCGTCGACGACCGCGGCCATGGCACTAATGTGTCCGGGCGAGGTGCCACAGCACCCGCCGAGCAGGTTGACCAGCCCGGCCTCGGCGAACTCTCGGACGATGTCGGCAGTCTGGTCGGGCGCCTCGTCGTACTCGCCGAACGCGTTCGGCAGACCGGCGTTCGGGTAGCAAGAGACGAAGCAGTCAGCCACCCGCGAGATCTCCGCCAGGTAAGGCCGCATTTCTTGTGCGCCGAGCGCGCAGTTGAGGCCGATCAGCAGCGGCTTGGCATGCCGCACCGAGTTCCAGAACGCCTCGGTCACCTGGCCGGACAAGGTCCGGCCGGATGCGTCGGTGATGGTGCCTGAGATCATCACTGGCCACCGGCGGCCGCGTTCCTCGAACAGGGTCTCGAGCGCAAAGATCGCTGCCTTCGCGTTGAGCGTGTCGAAGATCGTTTCGACGAGCAGGAGGTCGGCGCCGCCGTCGACCAGACCGTTCGCCTGCTCAAGGTAGGCCTCGACAAGCTCGACGTAGGTGACATTGCGGGCGCCCGGGTCGTTGACGTCAGGTGAGATCGAGGCGGTGCGGTTGGTGGGGCCCAGGGCGCCGGCGACGAAGCGAGGTCGGTTCGGGTCTGCCGCCGTCATTGCGTCGCACTCGGCGCGGGCGAGCCGGGCCGATTCGAAATTCAGTTCGTAGGCGAGTTCTTGCATGCCGTAGTCGGTGAGCGAGATCTTCTGCGCGTTGAAGGTATTGGTCTCGACGAGGTCAGCGCCGGCCTCGAGGTAGGCACGGTGGATCGCGCTGATCGCCTCCGGCTGGGTGAGTGTCAGCAGGTCGTTATTGCCCTTGACGTCGCTCGGCCAATCGGCGAACCGCTCGCCCCGGTATTCCTGTTCGCTGAAGGTATAGCTCTGGATCATCGTGCCCATCGCACCGTCGAGAACGAGGATGCGCGACTTCAGCAGGTCGGCGAGGGCCTGCGTCGCGTCAGGGCGAAGCGATGATGTTTCAGGCACGGGCACAATCCTCGCTAGATCTACGCTCCACGGACAGCGAGCACTCGGATCTCCAGGCTACAGGCGCACGGGATTTCGACTGGTTTGGGCGAGCTGTCGCGGGTCGCTGCGCTGTGCGCGACCTACGGTCGCCGTAGGCTCACTGTATGACAGTCTTCGACGGCGCAGGCTGGCCCGAGCTGGTCAATCCGATCCTGGTGGCCGCGTTCGAGGGCTGGAACGACGCGGGCGACGCAGCCAGCGGAGCCGTCGAGCACCTTGAGCTGGTCTGGGACGCGCAGCCGCTAACTGAGATCGATCCCGACGACTATTACGACTTCCAAGTCAACCGGCCGACGGTCTCATTGGTCGACGGTGTAAGCCGGCGGATCAGCTGGCCCACGACTCGGTTTTCGGTGTGCCGGCCGCCAGGCGCCGAGTTCGATCTGGTCATCGTGCGTGGCATCGAGCCGAATATGCGTTGGCGCAGTTTCTGTGACGAACTCCTCGCCGTGATCCGTGAGCTGGACGTGCGCATCGTGGTGACGCTGGGCGCGCTGCTGTCAGACACACCGCACACCCGGCCGACAACGGTCACCGGCACGTCCTACGACACCGACTCGGCCACGCGGTACGGGCTGGAGAAATCCCGGTACGAAGGCCCCAGCGGCATCGTCGGCGTTCTTCAGGACGCCTGTGTGGCTGCTGGCATCCCGGCCATCTCATTCTGGGCCGGCGTGCCGCACTACGTCTCGCAGCCGCCCAACCCCAAGGCAACGCTCGCGCTGCTGCACAGCGTCGAGGAGGTCCTTGACCTGCCGGTCCCCCTGGCCGAGCTGCCTCAGCAGTCCGATGAGTGGCAGAAGCTGGTCGACGAGATGGCGGAGGAGGACGAAGAGGTGACCGACTACATCCGCAATCTCGAAGAACGAGACGACGAGATCGACCGAAGCGAACTCGGCGAGGCGTCCGGGGATGCGATCGCCCGGGAGTTCGAACGGTATCTGCGCCGCCGCGATCGCGGCGGCGGGCACGCTGGCCCAGGGGCTCGCGGCTGACATCCAGCCAACACCAAGATCGCTACTGTCTCGGCTAGTCGACCTAGCCGGGGGTCAAATCGTGAAGCGAATCCTGTGGGCTGCGATCGCCGCCACGCTCGTCGTGTCGGTGGGGGCGTGCTCGTCGAGCAAGAAGTCCACCAAGAAGACCACCAAGAAGACCACCGCCGCGGCGACCTCGCCGGCGACGACCGCCACGGCCACCGGTGCCTCGCCGTCCGAGACGAGCTCGTCCGGCGCGGTTCCGACCGAGGCCCAACTCCAGGCGGCCCTGCTCACGGCCGCCGACCTCACTGGCTTCACCGATGGCAAGTACACCAAGACCGATAAATCGGGGCCCTGTGCACCCGCCGGTTCGCCCTCTTTCCGTCAGCAGACCTCACCGTTGGACGACGCCGGAGCCAAACTGGACTCTGCAACGCCGCAAGCCGCGCTCACCGAAGTGGTCTTCGTGTATGCCGATTCGGCCACCGCGCAGAAGGCATTCAGCACCGGCAAGGCCGCGGTGGACTGCACGACCGGGACCGTCTACTACAGCGACGGCACCAAAGCGTCAGTCACCATCAGCCCGCCCAGCGACGTCACCTCGAGCGTGGCCGCCGACACTGCGGTCGGCTGGCAGCTCAAGAACGCTGACGTCCAGGGCACGCAGATCCTCTCGCTCGTCGGCCAGGCGATCATCGCGCTCAGCTTCTCCACGGGCGCTGGCACCGATGTCAGCGGGCTGCCTGACGTCCTGCTCGTGGCCAAGACTGCGGTCGGGAAACTCAAGACCGCCAGCGGCGGGCACTGACTTGCATCACACCTCGATGCCCAGCAGGGCATCGACGAGGTGACGCACGAGCCCGGGCGCTTGCGCGTCGGATCCGCCCGTCGTGACGGCTAGTTCGACCCAGCGGTCGATCGCGGCGATGGCGGTATCGGTATCCAGGTCATTGGCCAGCGCGATGCGGACGTCGGCCAGCAGTCCCTCGGCCGGTGGTCCGCTGGGCATGCTGACTGCGGCGCGCCAGCGGGCCAGCCGGGCCTCGGCGCTGGGCAGCCGGCCACCGGTCCACTCACGGTCGGCGCGGTAGTGCCCGTCGAGCAGGGCGAGACGCAGTGCCATGGGGTCGACGCCGCCCATCCGCAGTTTGGAGACGAGCACCAGATTGCCGCGCGACTTGCTCATCTTCTCGCCGTCGAGACCGATCATGCCTGCGTGCACGTAGTGCTTGG
>JBDTXT010000346.1:0-3600 GCA_040006035.1 Pseudonocardiales bacterium
CAGAATCGGCCGGCGTGTTGGCGTGCGAGGTCCTGATCCTGCCGCTGCGGCCTTCACCGAGTTGCGCCTTCGTGTTCTTGCCGACCTCGGCCCGATTCTCGCGAGCGCGGACCTCGGCCGATCTGTCGGAGATCCTCGTCCGGCTTGGCCGCGGGGCGGAGGTCGCGCAGCTCGTGCGGGGCGTATTCAGCGGCATAACCGACCGTGATGTTCCTGGGCTGAGCTGGCTCACGACCCGCGAACTGGAAATCGTGGCGCGACTCCAGGACGGCGACCGGGCGCCGGCCATCGCCACCCGCCTGTTCCTGAGCCAGAGCACCGTCCGCAATCACCTGGCGTCGGTCTTCGGCAAGCTGGGCGTCACCTCGCAACAGGAGTTGTTCAACCTCTTTCGGGACGCGCAGACCCGTGATCACGGGAGCTGACGCCAACCGAGCGCGGCGTGGGGTAAGTGCTTCCTGGGAAAGTCGTGTGTTTGTTCGTGTTAAGTCAAGACGGTTCTTATTTCCCCTGTCGCGACTCGAACGGACAAATGGCGATCTCGCGTGGATTGCCGCGGGCGCACAGGTTAGGTTCGGCGCAGCGCGGATCGTATCCGCGTCGCCACAGCCGACCCCGATGCCATCTCAGGAGCCTGGACATGCACCACAACGAGAAGCGTGAGCTGGTCGCCCGACTGGCAGGCTTTCCCTTCCTGGCGGGCTGCAGGCAAGACGATGTCGCCGCGCTGGTCGAGGCCGGCACGACCCGCACGTTGCCCGACGGCTGGGCCTTCGTGCAGGAGGGCACTCCGGCCGATGCCTGCTACGTGCTGCTCTCCGGCACGGTTCGGGTGTACTACGGGCGCGACCTGGTCGCGACGATGACTGACGGCGACGTGATAGGCGAGATGGCCTACCTCGGCGGTGGGCAGCGCAACGCAACGGTGACCTCGCACGGCAAGGTGTCGGTACTGCGGATCGAGTACGAGGATCTGACGAAGCTGCTGGCCCGCCGCCCGGCGCTCGGTATTGCCCTGCGCAGGGCGTATGACGCACACGCGCACAACACCCAGCCCACGACGGACGGCTCGGCTCCGGCCTAGGCTCTGTTTCGCGGGGACTCCCGCTGGTTAGCGTCGTAAGCTACGGCGGGGTGGACGGCCCGGCGGGGGGTGCTGTTCGGGATCTGGGCGCGACGCGGCCGGCGATCCCCTCGCGCCGTATGTGCCTCGCCTGGTCGTCGACTGGCTGGCCGACGAACCCGAGCGCGCCTACGGTGCGGTGCCCGGCACCTGCGTGCTCGCCGACATCTCCGGCTTCACGAAGCTCACCGAGCGGCTCGCGACCCGCGGCAAGGCTGGGGCCGAGGAGATGGCCGAACTCCTCAACGGCGTGTTCTATGAGTTATCAGATGACGTCCCATTTTGTCCCCCGTTTGCGGTTCACTCGGCCGAGCCCGCCACCCTCGGGCATGGCCAGGATGCTTATCTAGCCGGATAAACGATCCGTAAGCGATGACATGCTGTGATCGGGTAATTCGCCGGTTGCGTGCATACGTACGGGAATACGCGTTGTGTACTTGGTCAATCCCAGTGAGCACAGGTGGGCGAGCCGCATGCGCCTCAGAGCCGGGTTTGCGAAGCACGCCAGATCCTGCGAGCCGCCGGGCTCGGCGACCGGCAACCCGCTGCTGGGCCAAACAACGCCGATAACATCGACAGCACCTACTAGGTCAGTGAAAATGTCAATGCGTGCTATATCAAGGGTGTCGACTTCTCTTCTTCTGATCTTCGCTTGTGCGGCGTGCGCCGGGAAAGACTCCTCCTCGCCTTCGCCTGTTGTGATCGGGGCAGGGGATGTAGCGCTTCCTCGTGAGACCCTGACTGACTCGGTGAGCTACGCCGACGTCGTCGTCGAGATCCACGTTGATAGCGAGGCTGCCGAGCCGGAATCCGCGGCGGTCAAGCAGACACACGAGGGCCTGGTTGGACGCAAGGCGAGCGTCTCAATTGTTGCCACGCTGTGGACTCGCAGTCCGACATTCACGGCGCCCCCGACCGCGACCATCGGTGTATGGGGTTGGGTGGTACATGACGACAAACGTCGACCGACGGTTCCGCGAGGCGGGTCCCGGATCGAAGTGGGGCACAACTACCTCCTCGCGTGGACCTCATCCGGCATACATTCGGGGTGGTCATCTATAGGTCCCGGCGCAGAGATCCCGTTCGACGGCGGTATCGCGGGTCAAGGCGAACGGCTCGGAGCGGACACTCACAACGTGCTCGCGGGTACGTCAGCCGCGTTCCGCCAGGTCAACGGCCTGACACTCGCACAAGTCACGGCGGTGGTGAACGCAGCGAAGCCCGACCCGCTCGCGGTCAAATACCGGTCACTGCCCGCCGTGCAACGGTTTCAGAAGGTACAGAGCGAGCGACACTGACCCGCCTCAGAGCCGGGTCGCGAAGCACGCCAGATCCTGCGAGCCACGGGCTCGGCAGCCACGATCCGGCCCAGCGGGTCCCACATCGTGTGGATGCGGGCGTGTTCACGCAGTCCAACTGCCTCAGCGCCGGCGGGGAGAATTGAGCTCCGCGTTTTCGCGTCGAGTGTGCGCCAACTGCTAGTTGATCACCAGCAAGTGACCACTCGAGTGCAGCCGGCCGCGTGTGGTGTTCTAGCGTGACCAAAGCGGCGAGGTCGATCGTCGCGGTGTGGTTGGGCCGGCCGGCAGATGGAGGGCATGGGATGGCAGCGACACGCGGCGGGCTCTCCGATGAGCAGATCGCGCAACTTCGCGACGAGGTGGCCGCCGGCAGGTACCCGCGAGTTCAGATCGTCGACTCTCAGTTCTCCGACGCGGCAGCCGGAACCGTGCGGATGGTGGGTGACCCGTCCGTCGACGGACAGGATTTTGTCACCGTGCGGGTCAAGATCAACGGCGTCACAGACGACCTTCGATTCGCACCGCGAGAGCTGTCACGGGGCAAGCGCGGGCAAACAAAGAGCACAGCCAACGTTGCGACGCCGCGCGCAACCAGTGCCGCTGCACCGAGCCCGCGCCAGCGGCTACGGCAACCACGGCGCCCAGCGACTCGAACACAGCGCGCTGAGGCCCCCCCAGCACCGCCGTCACGTGATCTCGCGGTGAAGAAGTCCAGGAAGCCCGCTCACCGGACTGCGTCGAGCGCCCCGGTAAGCATCGTTCTCAGTTCGGTCGACGCGTCGTGGACAGTGAGCGCTCAGCGTGGCTCGCGGGCAGTCCTGAAAGGCGCAGCGGTCAACCCGGGGGTGGTATCGGCCATTGCCGCCCTACTCGACGTACCCGCTATCGAGGACGCCGTCGCAGCCGTGAACGACACAGCGCGAGCGGTGGCTGAGACTCGAGCCGAACAACTTCGCGCCGAACTCGCGCAGATCCAAGCGGTCCTGGACAGCCACCGCCGACCCTGACCAGAATCTGATCACACCGCCACGCTGGCCGGGTGGAGGCGCGGCCCTCTTTGCCGCCAGGGCGGAGCCTAACGGCGGTGCCAGGTTTGGTGCGCCGCGAGGGACTTGAACCCCCAACCCGCTGATTAAGAGTCAGCTGCTCTGCCAGTTGAGCTAGCGGCGCCTCACA
>JBDTXT010000347.1:0-3599 GCA_040006035.1 Pseudonocardiales bacterium
GTCGCCGAGCTCTTCGGCGTCGGCCGCTCGACTGTCTATCGCGCCATCGAACGCCAGCGCGTCGCAGCGAAGGCCGGACTCGCGGTGGCGACATCGAGACGCTGACAACCCACGGCGCCAGCGTCCCGCATTCGACACCCCATTGGGACGCCGGTGCCCTGCCGCCTCGGACTCAGTTGAGCGCCCTGCCAGGGTTCCTCGTACGGAACAGTCCTGACGAAGACGCTCCTGAGAGCGTGCTGCATTCCGCCCACATCGACGTGGCCAACCACGACGCCGTCCCGGGCGAAATACTTCCTGACATGTCGAATTAAGCACGTCGGTTTTCGCTGGTCCGCGAAGCGCAGCCACGTCGGCAACGGGGCGCCGCGGCTCGCCCTCAGCGAGGTCGTCAAGCACCTCGACGAGCCGGCTGATCGTGAAGTCATCTTCACCGCCGACAAAGACGCCGTCCCCCGGACGCGTTGGCCGGAACGCGGGGACGCCTCAGCATCGAGTTGCTCGCCCGAAGTGCGCAGAATTTAAGTCGGGTCCATAGCGGGCGCCTCGAGCGACCCTTGGAGTTGGAGGGTCACGAGCGGGGCCTCGACCCAGGACCGCAGAAAAGACCCGCGCTCCGACTCACGGTGCAGAGGGGGAGATCCACTGTCGTCTGGCCGCGAAAGGCTCAATCCGCGGGCCTGCTCGGGTACTGGGCAGAGCGCCCCCCACCATCACCCCGGAGATCTCGACCAACGGCGGCTTCGGCGGCATTTACGAGCGAACCCGGTCCTCCCGGCGCCCTACCAGACGAAAGGAACGAAACGCTTGGTTCTTGCCATGTACTCGACATAGCGATCGCCGAGCTCGCTGGCCAGGAGTTGTTCCTCGATGTGTATTCGCAGCGCGACGAGGCCACCGCCGATCAACACGGTCGCGAGCTGTCGACGACGACGACTGCACGGCCAAGCTCAGCCCGAACAAAGCGACCACGGCGCCGAGATACCCCGGATGTCTGATGTAGCGGTACGGACCGTCCTCGACCACCTGGTGCTCGTGACAGAACCTCGACGTACGGCAAGCGATAACGACCCAGATGCGAGTAGGACCAGGCCGTGAAGGCGGCCCCCAGCACAAACAGCGCCTCGCCCGGGTAGAACACCCAATTGTCAGCGACGCGTGAAAGCTGACCCTCTATCGACGGGTGAAATTGGACCCCCTTCCTCGATCATGAGGAGTGCTGAGCGTGGAGGATTGGGCGGAGATCCGCAGGCTGCATCGGGCTGAGGGGATGCCGATCAAGGCGATCGTGCGGCGGACCGGGGTGTCGCGGAACGCGGTGCGGCGGGCGTTGGCGGCCGATAGGCCGCCGCGCTATGCGCGGCCGGCGAGGGGGTCGCTGGCCGATGCGGTAGAGCCGCAGGTCCGGGAGTTGCTGCAGTCGTGGCCGACGATGCCGGCGACGGTGATCGCAGAGCGGATCGGCTGGTCGCACTCGCTGACCGTGCTGAAGGATCGGGTGCGGGTGCTGCGGCCGTTGTTCGTGCCGCCGGACCCGGCTTCGCGTACGACGTATTCGCCGGGTGAGTTGGCGCAGTGCGATCTGTGGTTCCCGCCGGTGGATGTTCCTCTTGGCGCTGGCCAGGTCGGTCGGCCGCCGGTGTTGGTGATGGTGGCTGGCTACTCGCGCTGGATTGCCGCAGCGATGATTCCGAGCCGGCAGGCGCCGGATCTGATCGCTGGGCACTGGTTGGTGCTGCAACGCCTCGGCGCGGTGCCCAAGGCGTTGGTCTGGGACAACGAGTCCGCGGTCGGCTCCTGGCGCGCGGGCCGCCCGAAGCTGACCGAGGAGTTCGAGGCGTTTCGCGGCATGCTCGGGATCAGAGTGATCCAGTGCCGCCCGCGTGACCCGGAGGCTAAGGGACTGGTCGAGCGGGCCAACGGCTATCTGGAGACCAGTTTCCTGCCCGGCCGGTCGTTCACCTCACCGGCCGACTTCAACACCCAGCTCGCCTCGTGGCTGGTCCGAGCCAACGACCGCCAGCACCGCACCATCGGCTGCCGACCCTCTGATCGCATCCATGCCGACCAGCAGGCGATGCTCGCGCTGTCGCCGGTCGACCCGGTCACTGGCTGGCGCATGAGTGTCCGCCTACCTCGCGACCACTACATCCGCGTGGACAGCAACGACTACTCCGTGCACCCCGCGGCGGTCGGGCGCCGGGTCGAGGTCGTTGCCGACCTGGAGCAGGTCAGCGTGCTTTGCGCCGGTCGGGTGGTGGCCGAGCATGAACGCTGCTGGGCCCGGCACCAGAGCATCACTGACCCGGCCCACCGCGAGGCCGCCGACGCCCTGCGCACCGCTCACTCAGAGCGGCATCGCCACACGGTCGACGAGCAAGTCCAGCGGCGGCCGCTAGCCGACTACGACACCGCCTTCGGACTCGACGATGGGGCGGTGGCTTGATGCCGGGCAGGACCAACACAGCCCAAACGCCGGCACGCGACTTCGGCAGTGAGATCGCCTACCTGACCCGGGCGTTGAAAGCGCCGACGCTGCGCGACGCGGTCGACCGGCTCGCCCAACGAGCCAGGGAACAGTCCTGGAGCCACGAGGAGTTCCTCGTCGCCTGCCTGCAACGCGAGGTCTCTGCGCGGGAGTCCCACGGCGGTGAGGGCCGCATCCGCGCCGCCCGCTTTCCGGCCCGCAAATCGCTGGAGGACTTCGACTTCGACCACGCCCGCGGCCTGAAACGCGAACTCATCGCCCACCTCGGCACCCTCGACTTTGTCACCGCGAAGGAGAACGTGCTGCTCCTCGGACCCCCGGGCACCGGCAAGACCCACCTCGCCACCGGCCTGGCGATCCGCGCCTGCCAAGCCGGACACCGGGTCCTGTTCGCGACCGCCGCGCAATGGGTCACCCGCCTGGCCGACGCCCACCACGCCGGAACTTTGCAAACCGAACTGACCCGCCTCGGGCGTTACCCGCTGCTCGTCATCGACGAAGTCGGCTACATCCCCTTCGAAGCTGAAGCGGCGAACCTGTTCTTCCAACTCGTGTCCGCTCGCTACGAGCGAGCCTCCCTCATCGTCACCAGCAACAAGGTCTTCGGCCGCTGGGGCGAAGTCTTCGGCGACGACGTCGTCGCCGCAGCCATGATCGACCGCCTCGTCCACCACGCCGAAGTCCTCGCCCTCAAAGGCGACAGCTACCGGCTCAAAGACCGCGACCTCGGCCACACACCAGGCACCACCACCGAGGACTAACCAACCCGGAAGAGGGGTCCATCTTCATCCGTCGCCAAGGGGTCCACATTCAGACGTCGTTGACACCTTTGTGTCAAGAGGCTCGGCGGGTGGTCTTTTGTGGTTGGGGCTGCTGCGCTGGGCGTTGTCCGGTCGTAGGGTTGGTGGCGACCCGGGAGTGGCTTTTCCGAAGAGCTGGCGTTACGGGGTGCGAGCCGGTCGCGCTGGATGCAGAGTCGTTCCCCGATTGCCCTCCCGGGTCGCTCACGGCGTTGCGGGCGGTGGTTCGTGCGTCGGTCGTCATCCGTGCGTAGATCGTGTCGCTGATCTTGCGTTTAAGGGATCGCAGTGCGGCTTTGCGTCCCATGCCG
>JBDTXT010000348.1:0-3594 GCA_040006035.1 Pseudonocardiales bacterium
GCTGGGTCGTCGACAAGCTCGACGAGATGACCATGGGCGATCTCGTCGAGCAGTTTGTCACGCAGTTCTACGGCGCCGAGTCCGAGGGCGCGGCCAGCTCGGGGATCCCACGCGAGGTGCTCGTACCCGTGCTGCCCGACGACGCCGACGCGCTGAGCGAGTGGCTCTGTGACCGGCGCGGCTCGCGGGTCCAGCTGCGGGTGCCGCAGCGTGGCGACAAGAAGGCGTTGCAGGAGACCGTCGCGCGCAACGCAGCCCAGTCGCTGAGCCAGCACAAGCTCAAGCGCGCCTCGGACCTCACCGCGCGGTCGTTGGCGCTGGGCGAGCTGCAGGATGCGCTCACCCTCGACGTCGCGCCGCTGCGGATCGAGTGCTTCGACGTCAGCCACGTCCAGGGGACCAACGTCGTGGCCAGCATGGTGGTCTTCGAGGACGGCCTGGCCCGCAAGAGCGAGTACCGCCGCTTTGCCATGCGTGAGGGCACCGGCGACACCGACTGGATCGCCGAGGTCGTTCGTCGGCGCTTCGCGCGCTACCTGGACGAGCAGGTGGCCGAGGGCGCCGACGCCGATTCGGACCCAGCCGCCGAGGCGGCCGAGGAGCGCCCGGGCATCGATCCTGCGACGGGCCGGGCCCGCAAGTTCGCCTACCCGCCGAACCTACTCGTCGTCGACGGCGGTGCCCCGCAGGTAGCCGCCGCGCAGGCCGTCCTCGACGACCTCGGCATCGACGACGTCGCGCTGGTCGGGCTGGCCAAGCGGCTCGAGGAGGTCTGGCGACCCGGTGAGGCCCACCCGACGATCCTGCCCCGCGCCTCCGAAGGGCTCTACCTGCTGCAACGGGTGCGCGATGAAGCACACCGGTTCGCGATCACCTTCCACCGCGAGAAGCGGTCCAAGGCGATGACGGTGTCGGCCCTCGACGGCATCGCCGGGCTGGGCGAGACCCGGCGCAAGGCGCTGCTGCGCCATTTCGGCTCGGTCCGCAAGCTACGGGCGGCCGATGTCGAGGAATTGGCCCAGGTCAAAGGGATAGGCCCCAGCACCGCAGAGGCGATCGCGGCGAGCTTTGCCAAGGAATCGGCGCCCACCCCCGCGGTGAATGTCTCGACCGGCGAGATACTCGACCCCGACGCCGAGCGCGTCATGGAGGTATCGGGGGAGGATGTGTCCGACGCAGCGGAGGGATCGACGTGAGTGAGACCGACCCGGTCACCCAGGGCGCGCTGGAAACGGTGATCGTCACTGGCCTGTCCGGTGCCGGTCGCAGCACGGCGGCCAAGTGCTTCGAGGACCTCGGCTACTTCGTCGTCGACAACCTGCCGCCCGAACTCGTCGCCACCCTGGCCGACCTCGGCAGCCGCAGCCAGGGCGCGGTTACCCGGCTGGCCGTCGTCATGGATGTGCGCAGCCGGGCGTTCTCCTCCGACCTGGTCGGGGTGATCCGCGAGCTGGCCGAGCGCGGCCTGAGTCCGCGCGTGCTGTTCCTGGAAGCCAGCGACGAGGTGCTCGTGCGCCGCTTCGAGAACGTCCGCAGGGCCCACCCGCTGCAGGGCGACGGGCGGCTGGTCGACGGCATCGCGGCCGAGCGGCTGATGCTCGAAGGCCTACGCGGTGAAGCCGATCTGGTTCTGGACACCAGCGATCGCTCGGTGCACGAACTGCGGCGTGCCATCGAGTCGGCGTTCACTGAGGGTGGGCCCCTCGAAGGCATGCCCGAACTGCGCGCGACGGTCGTATCGTTCGGCTTCAAGTACGGGCTGCCGGTCGACGCGGATCTCGTCGTCGATGTGCGATTCCTGCCGAATCCGTTCTGGATCCCCGAGCTGCGCGACCTGACCGGCCGCGACGACGAGGTACGTGACTACGTCCTCGGCCAGCAGGATGCCAAGGAGTTCCTCGACCGCTACGCCGAGATCCTCGACATCATCGGCGCGGGCTACACCCGCGAGAGCAAGCGCTACCTCACCCTCGCGGTGGGGTGCACCGGCGGCAAGCACCGCTCGGTCGTGATGGCCCAGCAGTTGGCCGACCGGCTCACCGCGACCGGGGTGCGCACCACCGTCGTGCACCGGGACCTGGGCCGTGAGTAGAGCGCTGCAGGCGGTCGCGCTGGGCGGCGGCCACGGGCTGCATGCGTCGCTGTCGGCATTGCGGATGATCACGACCGACCTCACCGCGGTGGTCACCGTGGCAGATGACGGGGGATCCTCCGGCCGCATCCGGCGCGAGCTGAACGTGCTGCCTCCTGGCGATCTGCGGATGGCCCTGGCGGCGCTCGCCGGCCGCGAGCCGCACCACCGGGAGTGGGCCGAGGTTTTGCAGCACAGACTCGGTGGCAGCGGCGTGCTGGCCGGGCACCCGTTGGGCAACCTGCTGCTGACCGGGCTGCTCGAACGCGGCACCGACCCGGTCGGCTCGCTGGCGTGGCTCGGCGAGCTGGTCGGCTCGGTCGGGCGGGTGTTGCCGATGAGCCCGGTACCGCTTGACCTGGTGGCCGATGCGGATCGCTTCGATCCCGATGATCCCGAGCGCACCCGGCAGATCCGCGGGCAGTCCTCCATCGCGGCGACGCCCGGCCGCGTCCGGGCCATCAGGTTGCTGCCGCCTGGCGCGCCGGCCTGCGCGGCGGCGGTCGACGCGGTACGTGAGGCCGACGTCGTCGTGCTCGGACCGGGATCCTGGTTCACCAGCGTTATCCCACATCTGCTGCTGCGCGAACTGGGCCGCGCTCTGGCGGCGACCCGGGCCCGAATCGTGGTGACGTTGAACCTCGTGCCGCAGGCGGGCGAGACGGACGACTACTCGCCGCAGGACCTGCTGCGGGTGCTGCTCTCCCACGCCGAGACCTTCGGCGGCCTGCACATCGATACGGTCATCGCCGACATCGACGCGACCCCCGACGTGACGGAATTGACGGCCTACGCGCGCGCGATCGGCGCGAGTCTCGTAGTCTCGAAGCTCGCCGCCGATGACAGCGCGGAACGGCACGATCCGAAGCGGCTGAGTGAGGCCTTTGCGCAAGCCCTCGCCGAGCGAGCGGCAACCGAAGGGAAACACGCATGGCGATGACAGCGGCGGTCAAGGACGAACTCAGCCGCGTCCCAGTGACCAAACTGTCGGCTCGCAAGTCTGAAATGGCGACGATGTTGAGGTTCGCCGGCGCGCTGCACCTCGTCGGCGGCCATATCGTCATCGAGGCTGAACTGGACACCGGCTCGGTGGCCCGACGGCTGCGCAAGGAGATCGCCGAGATCTTCGGCTATGGCTCCGAAGTGCACATCGTCGCGGCCGGCGGCCTGCGCAAAGGCAGCCGCTACCTCGTGCGGGTGACCAAGGACGGCGAGGGATTGGCCCGGCAGGCCGGCTTGATCGACCTGCGCGGGCGGCCGATCAAGGGGCTGCCGCACCATGTCGTTGCCGGCGGGATCGGTGACGCCGAAGCGGCCTGGCGCGGAGCTTTCCTCGCCCACGGCTCGCTCACGGAACCCGGCCGGGCCTGCTCCCTCGAGATCACCTGCCCGTCAGTCGAAGCAGCGCTGGCGCTGGTGGGCGTCGGACGCCGCCTGGGCATCTCGGCCAAGGCGCGCGAGGT
>JBDTXT010000349.1:0-3589 GCA_040006035.1 Pseudonocardiales bacterium
GCCGTGCTGCGCCGAGGTTGGCGTGGAACGTCGAACACGCCGGCGGCGGCGGTGGTGATTAGGGAGCCGTCGTCGGGTGTGTCGATCGAGTGGTCCATGCGGGGAGCTCCTTGGGCGTGGCACGTGTCTGGACCGTGCTCGGTCCTACCGGCGTGGAGGCCAATGATTCCGGGGCCTGCAAGGGTGGGCGATACTGGGATTGAAACTGTTTCACAACGGAAACACGCAATGTTCGGGTATCCCCATGTTTGCTGTCTTGGCGCGTACAATCTCTTTAGTTTCTAGGAATCACCTGCGCAGCCTTCGTGACGTGGCGTGTCATTGACCGACACCTGTGTTCACACTAATAGCACGCGGATAGCACGCCAGTCGAGGAGAGCCTTCATGCCGGGTAAGCACGGCCACCGCGGGTTTGGTCACATCCGCAAGCTGCCGAGTAGGCGATACCAGGCCAGTTACGTCGGCCCCGATCAGGTCCGCTATGCCTCGCCGTCAACCTTCGACACCCGGCTAGACGCCGAAGGCTGGCTAGTGGGTGAACGGCGGCTATTCGATGCGGATAAGTGGCAGCCCCCGAAGCTGCGCAAGATCGCCCAGGACGCCGCCACGATCACGGTGTCTACCTACGCGGTGACTTGGCTGGCTCAGCGAACCCTGAAACCGAGGACCATGGCGCACTATCAGCGCATGATCGACCGCCTCATCACCCCGACGCTGGGCACGGTGCGAATCGACAACGTGACTCCAGCGGCCGTGCGCACCTGGTGGTCCCACCTCGACCCCACTACGCCCACGCAGAACGCGCACGCGTACGCCTTGCTCAAGGCCATCTGCACGACTGCGGTCGACGACGACCTGCTCGTTGCCAACCCGTGCCGTGTCCGCGGCGCCGGGCAGGCCCGACGTGTCAGCCGCACCGAGCCCGCCACACTGGAGGAACTCACCGCGATCGTGGCCGAACTGCCCGAGCGATACCGGCTCATGACCCTGCTCGCCTCATGGTGTGCCCTTCGGTTCGGCGAGCTGATCGAACTTCGCCGCAGCGACCTGGACGTCAAGCGCGGGATCGTGCGGGTACACCGCGCCGCGGTCTGGGTCGACGGCGGCATCGTGGTAGGCACGCCCAAGAGCGCCGCCGGGGTGCGAGACGTCGCAATCCCACCCCACTTGCTGCACGCCGTCCGCGGACATCTGCAGGCGATGCCTGTCACCGGCCGCACCGCGTTGCTCTTCCCCGCCGCAAAGGACCCCACCAAGCACATGCGGCCCTCGACATTGGCCAGGGTCTTCTACAAGGCCCGTGCCGCTGCAGGCCGTCCCAACCTGCGTTGGCACGACCTGCGCCACACTGGTGCCGTGATGGCCACCACGACCGGCGCCAGCCTCGCCGAAATCATGGCTCGCCTCGGCCACTCCACCCCGGCCGCGGCCATGCGCTACCAACACGCAGTGAAGGGCCGCGACGCGCAGATCGCCGAGGCGCTCTCGCTGCTCGCGGCAGCGGAATCATGACGCTGGTCCCCACTGGCAGGTGTCAACGAAAACGGCGCGTGATGTTCACCGTCGAACTCATCGACGGCCAGTACATCGTCTCGTCCCCGAAGATGGCCGTCGGGCGGGAGCGCGAGAGCTGGGCTCCAGGCAGCCGTCGACTCGACCCTGGCCGAATGCAGCGATACGGCTGCGCCTGCGGGCGTACCGCGCTACTGAGCGATAGCGAAATGCTGAGTGACATACGGCGCAGCGAGACACAGTGGGTCATTGCAGGCAGTAACGTGTCAGCACGACGCCGGGCCGGAATGGCCGAATGAGCGTCCGGGTTAGGCACCGGGCGATGACTCTCTTGGAGTTGTCGTCATGGCAGCAGAACGATCCCCGTCCCGTCGCCTCGTTAGCCTGAACAAGGCGGCGGACTACCTCGACACGTCACCGCGCACGGTTCGCCGCGCCATCGCCGACGGGCGGCTGACCGGCTACCGCTTCGGTCCACGCACCCTCCGCGTGGACCTCAACGAGGTCGACGCCGAACTGCGTCGCATCCCCACAGCAAGGGCGGCGGAATGAGCCGGCCGGCCGCCGAGGTCTGGGCGTCTGCGCAGTCTCTCGTGCCCGAGCGGGCGTTCATCGGCACGATTCTCCAGATCCCGTGCTCGCGCGCGGCGCCGTTGCTGCATGAGATGCAGGAGTCGGACTTCGCTGACCCGTGGGTGCGCACGACGTTCAACGTCATGCTGGGCGTGGTCAGGGGCGGCATCGACCCGACACCGATGGCGGTGTGTTAATACACGACCACCGAGGCCATCGTCACCGGGCACAAGCTCGCGGTGTTCGCCGACCTGGTGCATGCGCTCTACCGAGACGCCCCGGCGCCTGCGATGGCCACATACTTCCGCGAGGGCGTCGCCTCGGCGGCGCTGCGCCGTGGTGTTGCCCAGGCGGCGACCCGGGTCGCACAGGCTGCCGCCGAATGCAGCCCAGAACGGCTGCTAGAAGTCGTCGAAGATACTTACAAAGCCATCCAGCTCCTAGGTGTTCGCTGCATGTCGGCTCGCAACACCCGGCGGCCGGCGCGAATGTCAACGACGGCCGCCAGGTCGCAGCAGGTGCACAATGAGTTCCTCGGAACTGTTGAAGGGCCTGCATAACGGAGCTTGGCTCGACGCTGAGGTCTTCGCACCTGTGCAGTACGCCGTCGATGGGGTGATCCCCGAGGGGTCGACGCTGCTGGTTGGTGCGCCGAAGATCGGCAAGAGCTGGTTCGTGCTCGAGCTCGCGCTGGCGAGAGCGGTGGGCGGCATGGCACTTGGCGCCATTCCGGTGTCCTCCGCACCCACGCTCTATCTCGCGTTAGAGGACGGCGACCGACGCATGCAGACGAGGTGCAGGAAGCTGCTCAAGGGGTCAGCCATCCCGGCGGCGTTCGAGTACATGACCAGGGTCGAACCAGAAAAGGTTGTCGACACCATCAAGGCATGGGTGGCTGAGCACAAGGGACAGTCGCCGCTGGTCATCCTCGACACGCTCGGCAAGGTCATGCCCCCCGCCCTGCCGGGCGAGTCGTCCTACCAACGGGACTACCGGGTTGGCTCGGCACTCAAGGCGATCGCCGACTCCGAGCCCGGCATGTCGTTGATCATCAACCACCACGACCGCAAGGCTGTTTCCGACGACTTCGTCGATGCCGTCTGTGGCCGAGTCGTTCTTTGACGGTTTGGATGTCGGCGCCGCCGGCTCATTCACGCCCTCGCAACCAACCCGGCGCTGCCCGAATCCCAGAAATTCAGACGCCAACCCGCACGCGAAAATCGGCGTTAGGCATCAGCAGCGGAGCGCCCGGCACGTGCAGGGACAGGAACTCGGCGGCGCGAGAGGTCATGGGGGCGACCTATCCGGGGCCATTACATGCCCACCGCACAGTAGGGTTCGCCGGGACGGGTGAGCGCGGTCAGACCAGTCTGGCGCGGCGGACCGTGCACCCTGCGGACCTGCAACAACGAGGTGGACGTGACGGACTCAGACCACAGTGGCGCCGACGCCGTCGGCGCCGCCGCGCCGATGGACACCATGCTGGCCGACGCCGGCTCGTCGA
>JBDTXT010000350.1:0-3568 GCA_040006035.1 Pseudonocardiales bacterium
CGAGGTTGTCGGTGGCGTGCTGCATGCGGGTCATCAGGGTGATCACCGCACCGGCGAGGACGGCCAGTGCGAACGACCGGAGCGAGACGCCCAGATCGGCATAGTGACTGCCCACCTCGACGGCAGTGGCCTTCAGATCGGGACGGGCAGTGATGATCAGCCAGCTGATGATGAAGCCGCCGGCGAGGTTGCTCACCAGGGTCGCGCCCCACAGCCGCGCCAGCGCGAGCGGGCTGCTCTTGCCGGCGACGAGCGTCATCACCGGAACGAGGAAGTTCTCGGTGAACAGTTCGCTGCGGCCGAGCAGCAGTGCCACGAAGCCCAACGAGAAGCCCAGGCCGGCCAGCAGGATGTTGTGGGTGACCTGCTCCACTACGAGGTAAACCAGGACGCCGAAGCCGACATCGATCCCACCGAGCAGTCCGGTGGTCAGTAGCGCGAGAGTCGAGCGGCGCAGGCGGACCTCGCCCTCCTCCACCAGTCGGTCGAAGGCCTCTTCGATCTGCGGCTCTGGCATGTCGGGCGACGTGGTGTTCTCGTTCTCGCGACCTCGCTTCGCGGCCATGGCGATGATGTTGCCAGTCGGCGGCCGAAAATCAGCGTCCCGAACTGGCGACTCGCCTCAGAACGGTGGCGGACCCAGGATCTCGATCGCGCCGGTCTCGTGGGCGGATCGGCCGACTCGGGCGAAGTCGACCGGCCCGGACGGACCGTCCTGGGTGGTGGGCTCGCTGGCGCCCTTGAAAAACGCTTCGCTGTTTCCGGGGGTGTGCAGGCACAGCATCCGGGCGGTGGGCGAGGTGACGATGAAGGCGTGCGGGACACCGCGCGGGATGACCGCGATACCGCCGGCGCCGAGCTTGCGGTCGTCGTCGTTGATCCGCAGCTTGATCTCGCCGTCGAGCATGATGAACGTCTCGTCGGTGTGGGGATGATGGTGCAGGGGTGTTGTCTTGCCGCCCTCGAGGTAGTCCTCGAAGATCAGGAACTCGCCGTCGGTATCGGCCTCGGTGGCCAGCCAGGTCTGCAGCCCACCCCCGAAGAACCAGCGCCGCTCGCCCTCGTCGTGCTCGCGCACTACTGCCCGCTTGATGGTCATGCTGTTGCTCCTCGTCATCATGGGACTTGAGTCCCATAACGACACTAAGGTACCGTGTTTACCATGTCAACGCAGTACGAGCGGTTCGGCCGCACGGGTCAGAAGAGCCGTACCCGCAGCGACCTCATCACGGCGGCGCGCGAATTGGTGGCCCGCGGCGGCACGGCACCGACGGTCGAGGATGTCGCCGCGGCGGCGTCGATCTCGCGGACGACGGCCTACCGGTACTTCCCGAACCAGAAGGCGCTGCTGATCGCGGCCCATCCCGAGACCGTGACCACCACGCTGTTGCCCGCTGGTATCGGGGACGATCCCGAAGTCCGGCTGCAGGCCGCGGTCGAGGCGTTCCTCCGGCTGGTCCTGGAAACGGAGCCACAGCAGCGGACCATGCTCCGGCTGTCGCTGGAGCCCGGCAGCGAGTCGGCTGAGCTCCCGTTGCGGCAGGGCCGGGCCATCGCCTGGTTCGAAGACGCCCTCGCTCCGCTGCGGGGACGGGTCCCTGCCGCGGCCGTCCGAAGGCTCGCCGTCGCAATTCGCAGCGCTATCGGCATCGAGTCACTCGTCTGGCTCACCGACGTCGCCGGACTCTCCCGGGACGAGGCGGTCGAGCTCATGCAGTGGTCGGCGCGGGCGCTGCTACGCCAGGCGCTCGCCGATCACTACGGCTGATGGCGCTTAGGACTGATCGATGTCGGCGCTGCCTTCGCGGTACACCTTCGCTGTGCGAATCAGGCCGTCGCTGATCGCGAAGAACACCGCGATGTGGAAGCCCTGCCGCTCGCCGTCGAGCGTCAACTCCTCGTACAACTGTGCCGCTACGGCGGTCCCGTCAACCACGAGACTTCGCACATCAAGTGACGGTGCGAGATCCCACAAGCCTTGATCAAACAGTCTGGCGAGCTCGGCTCGGCCCGTGACGATGTCCTGACCGGTCGCCCATACGGCGTCTTTCGAAAGAGAATCCAGCAGCCGCGCCGTGCTGTGCTCGTTGAACGCTTCGACGTGCGCGAGAACGACCAGACGAGCATCCTGGCCGGAGTCTTGTTCGGTCACGACCGCAACAGTAGGTCACGTCGCCGGGCGGATTCCGGCTGCGGTGACCTCGCCGTGGATCACAGCTCGGCGAGCCGCCGGTCACGGATCACGCTCACCGTCGAGAAGGAACCACCCACCGCGCCGCCGGATCCGAGCCGGACCGGTGTGCTGGTCGTGGCCCGCAGGTCGATGGCGAACCGGCGGATACCTCACTGCTTCCCCGCCACCCGACCTGGCTAGGGTTTCCGCGTGCCGCCGACACAGATTGCGAACGGGCCCGTCGTCGACGAGGACGGGGTGACATTCGTGCTCCGCGACCCCACGCGGCGGCTCGGCGGCGTGCGGCTCGAGCAGGAACTCGGCCTGAGCACCGGCCTGGATTTCATCCGCCGGGGCGACGGGTGGAACCTGCGACTGCCGCGCCCGCCCGTCGACCGGATGGAATACCTCTTCGAGATCGCCGACCGCAAGGGCCGGCGGGCGACGCTCACCGATCCCGACAACCCACTGCGCGTCGGTGGAGCGTTCGGTGACAAGTCGGTGGTGCAGTTCCCCGGCTACGAAGAGCCGGACTGGCTCGCGATGCCGGGGCCCCCCGAGTCGACCCAGCCGATCGCCGTCCAGACCCGTGCTCGCCGCACCACCATGACCGGCATCCTCTGGTCGCCCGAGACACTCGCGCCCGATGATCCCGCGCCGATGCTGGTGGTGCACGACGGACCCGAATACGCGACGCTCGCCTCGCTGACCCACTACCTCGGCGCCATGATCGCGGCCGGCACCGTCCCCCCGGTGCGGGCCGCATTGCTCGGCCCCGGTGACCGTAATTCGTTCTACTCAGCCAATCGCGGCTACGCGAAGGCGCTGTGCAGGGAGGTCATCCCGGTCCTGGACGAGTTGGCCCCCACCACATTGCGCATCGGCGTCGGCGCGAGCCTGGGCGCGCTGGCGCTGCTGCACGCACACCGCTCCTTCCCGCACACCTTCAGCGGGCTACTTCTGCAATCGGGCAGCTTCTTCACCGCGCAACTCGATTCTCAGGAAAGCGGGTTCTCCGGCTTCCGGCCGGTCACCGCGTTCGTGACCGAGGTCGAGCAGGCCAGCACCGACGACCATCCGGTGCCGACGGCGATCACCTGCGGCACGACGGAGGAGAACCTCGCGAACAACAAGCAGATGGCCGCCGAGCTGACCCGCCTCGGCTACCCGCTCGACTTCCACGAGGTGCGCGACACGCACAATTACACGGCTTGGCGCGATGCTCTGCATCCCGCCTGCACTGACCTGTTGACCTCGGTGGTGGCTGCCCATGCGGCGTGAACAGGTCGAACTCAACGGGTTGACCTTGGTGGCCCACGGCCACTACGGCCGGCCGGTGTTGGTGTTCCCGTCCGAGCAGGGCCGGGCCTGGGACTTCGAGAACAACGGCATGGT
>JBDTXT010000351.1:0-3568 GCA_040006035.1 Pseudonocardiales bacterium
GCGAGCCGTTCGTGCTGCTCGAGAAGGACGGTCAGTTCGACGTCCTGGCCAGCCTCATCGGCGGTGGTATCACCGGTCAGGCCGGTGCGCTGCGTCTGGGGATCTCCCGCGCGTTGATCGCGCTGGTCCCCGACGACCGTCCCGCCCTGAAGGCCGCCGGGTTCCTGACTCGTGACCCGCGCGCCAAGGAGCGCAAGAAGTACGGCCTGAAGAAGGCGCGTAAGGCTCCGCAGTACTCGAAGCGCTAAGCGCTTGGGCGGCCTGTTCGGTACCGACGGTGTCCGTGGGCTGGCCAACGCCGACCTGACGCCGGAGTTGGCGCTGTCGGTGGCCAGTGCGGCGGCGCGGGTTCTCTCGGCACACGACGCGACGCATCGTCCGGTCGCGGTCGTGGGCCGCGACCCGCGTGCCAGCGGCGAGATGCTGGAAGCCGCTGTCGTCGCCGGTCTCACGTCGACCGGCGCCGACGTGATGCTGGTCGGTGTGCTGCCGACTCCTGCAGTCGCCTTCCTCACTGGGGCGTACGGCGCCGACATCGGGGTGATGCTGTCGGCCTCGCACAACCCGATGGAGGACAACGGCATCAAGCTGTTCGCCCGCGGCGGCCACAAGTTGCCCGACGACATCGAGGCCGAGATCGAGGCCGTCGAGGCCACCGGGCCGGCCTGGTCGAGACCGGTCGGCTCCGCCATCGGCCGGGTCCATTCCGCGCCCGATGCGGCCGCGCGCTACGTCGATCATCTCCTCGGCACGTTGTCCGAACCGCTGAGCGGCCTGCACGTGGTCGTCGACTGCTCGCACGGCGCCGCGTCCTTCGTTGCGCCCGAGCTGTACCGGCGGGCCGGCGCTCGCGTGACCGCTCTCGCCGCCGCGCCGGACGGCCTGAACATCAACCTGGGGGTCGGGTCCACCCATCCGGCCCTGCTGGCCACGGCGGTCATCGAAGCCGGCGCCGACCTGGGTATCGCCCATGACGGCGACGCCGATCGCTGCCTGGCCGTCGACGCAACGGGCGAACTGGTCGACGGGGACCAGATCCTGGCGCTGTGCGCGCTGGGGATGCTCGAGGCGGGCGAGCTGCGCGACAACACGGTGGTCGCGACTGTGATGAGCAATCTCGGGTTCCACCACGCCATGCGCGATGCCGGCATCGGTGTTCTCAGCACCGCGGTGGGCGATCGTTACGTGCTCGAGGTCCTGCGCGAGCGGGGACTGAGTCTGGGCGGCGAGCCGAGTGGGCACGTTGTCTTCCCGGCCGCGGCCACCACCGGCGACGGCCTGCTCACCGCACTGCACGTAATGGCCCGAATGGTCGGCACCGGACGTAAGCTGGCCGATCTCGCCTCCATCGTGCAGCGGCTGCCCCAGGTGCTGGTCAACATTCAGGTCGCCGACCGCACGGCCATCGCGTCGTCAGCAGCAGTCAAAGCCGCGGTCACCGATGCCGAGGCCGAGTTGGGCGACACCGGCCGGATCCTGCTCCGCCCGTCGGGTACGGAGCAGCTGGTTCGGGTGATGGTCGAGGCCCCGACCCAGCAGCAGGCTGATGAGATCGCCCACCGGCTCAGCGAGGTCGTCGCCTCAGCCTGACCGGATCAGGTCCGCACCCTTCTCCGCGATCATGATCGTGGGCGCGTGGGTGTGCCCGCGGATGATCGTCGGGATCACCGAGGCATCAATGACGCGCAGCCCGTCGATGCCGCGCACCCGCAGTTCCGGGTCGACCACCGACTCGGCATCGGTGCCCATCCGGCAGGTACCCACCGGGTGGTAGAGGGTCTCGGCCTGGGAGCGCACGAACTCCTCCAGGTCGGTCTCGTCCGGGCCGGGCTCCATGGGCGCGCTGACGTGTGGCCGCATGGCAGACGTGGCGAACAGGTCCTGGCACTGGCGGACGCCCTCGACCAGGCGGGCGAGGTCGTTCGGCTCGCTGAGGTAGCCGGGGTCGATGTTCGGCGGCACGGCCGGATCGGCCGAGCGCACCGTGACACTGCCGCGGCTCTCGGGCTGCAACAGGATCACGCCGACGGTGATGCCGTGACCGGGCGGTTCCACCTGACCGTGGTCGATGAACGGCACCGGCGCGAAGATGAACTCGAGGTCGGGCACCGGGATCGACGCGTGCGAGCGGGAGAACGCCACCGCCTCGCCCACGTTGGACGTCAGCATCCCTTTCCGGCGGGTGATGAACCGGATGATCTCGGCCGGCCGCTCGGCGGCGACCAAGGTGACCGGGTCGGGGGAGTACATGATCACGGCGGTGGAGAGGTGATCCTGCAGGTTCTGGCCGACCGCCGGCAGGTCCAGGATCGGATCGACGTCGGCGTCGCGCAGTATCGACGGGTCGCCGATGCCGGACCGTTGCAGCAGGTGCGGCGAGTGCACGGCGCCGGCGCTGACGATCACCTCGCGAGCCGCACGGGCCTCGGTGATGGGCCCGCCGTTGACCCGGTAGGCCACCCCGATCGCCCGCTTGCCGTCGAAGCGGATGCGGCGGGCTTCGGCGCCGGTGAGCACGCTGAGGTTGGGCCGCTTGCGCACCGGGTGCAGATAGCCGTCGGCTGCGCTCCAGCGCCGGCCGCGGTGTTGGTTCACCGGCGTGGGTGCGTAGCCGTCGATGTGCGGGACGTTGAGTTCGGGCAGACGGTGCATGCCGGCCTGTGAGCAGGCTTCGAAGAACGCCGAACGCAGCGGGTTCGGTGAGCGCAGTTCTTCGATCCACAGCGGGCCGTCGGTGCCGTAGGTCTCGCCCGCGTTGCTGCCATGACGGCGCTCGGCGCGGTGGAAGTAGGGCAGCACCTCGTCGTAGGTCCAACCAGGTCCCCACGAGTCGTAGTCGGCGCGCGCGCCGCGTACCCACATCTGGGCGTTGATCGAACTCGAGCCCCCGAGCGTCTTGCCGCGCGGCCAGTACAGCTCGCGGCCATCGAGCTCCTTCTGTTCTTTGGTGAACAGGTCCCAGTCGTACGCGGTGTGGAACAGCTTGGGGAACGCAGCCGGAATCTTGATCTCGCGCTTGCGGTCGCGGCCACCGGCCTCGAGCAGTGCCACCCGGACCTTCGGATCAGCACTGAGCCGGTTGGCTAGGACGCATCCTGCCGAACCGGCTCCCACGATCACGTAGTCATATTGTTCCGACACATAGACCTCCTGCGGGCGCTGAAGAAACGCTACGCGCAGGTCAAAACGGACACGCCACCGTCACCCGCGCCCGAAACGCGCGACCCCGTCAACGATCGATCGGGACAGCCAGCCGCGTTCGACGAGAACTTCGAGGTGGGCCATCGTCTCGTGCACGGCAAGCATCTGATTGAACATGTCCAGCTCGTCGAACCTGCGCTGCCGGCGGGTCCAGGTGAGCACCGTGGAGACGTCGAACGCTGTGCTCGCGCCGCGCGCCACAGCGTCGGCGGTCGCGGTCAGCCGATCCTCGTGATGGTCGAGCAGTTCGTCGACCCGGGCGTGCGTCGACGCCGTGGTCGGGCCGTGCGCGGGCAGCAGCCGGGCGTCGGGCAGGGCGCGGACCAGCCGCAGCGAGGTCAGGTAGTCGCGCAGCGGCGACTCGGCC
>JBDTXT010000352.1:0-3567 GCA_040006035.1 Pseudonocardiales bacterium
CGCTGCGATGTCGTTGGCGTTGATGTGTTTGGCCGCGTCCAGGCGAAAGCCGTCGACCCCGAGGCTGAGCAGATCGTTGAGTAACCGGCTAGCTTGCCGCGAACGAAGTCGCTCTCGGTGTTGAGGTCAGCGAGCTCGACCAGCTGGCACGACTGCACGTCGGTCTGGTTGTCGTAGTTGTGGATCTGGTCGTCGGCATTGGGGCAGCTGTTCGGGTAGTGGTGGAAGTCGTTGCTCGAGTACAAGTTCGGGTACTAGCCGGCACGACGTGGATCGCGCCTGCCACAGTCAGTGCGACGACGACGGGCAGGACGGACAAATGCAGCGCACGACGCATCAAACAGCCACCTAGGCAGAAACGGGCAAACAGTACACAACAGACTACGGGGATTTGTTTGCGGCCTGTGGGAAAGGGGCACCTCCCCGTGGTGAGCGTCCTGCCGAGATTCACCACAGCGCTGGCCGAGCTGGCCGAGCCCGACTTGGGCGGCTCGGAGACGCTGCCGATCAAGCTTTCCCTGGCCGCCGCGCGGACCCTGTCAGCCGACGCCGCGGGGATCAGCGTCATGGATGTACTCCGCGTCCCGCTCGGCTCGAGCGACGCCGACGCCGCGGTGGCCGAACGCCTGCAAATCACCGTCGGCGACGGGCCGTGCATCCACGCCTACAACACAGGCCGGCCGACGGTGGCTGATCAGACGCGACTCGCCCAGAACTGGCCCGTCTTCAACGACCGGCTGGTGGCCGAGACGCACATCCGCTCGATTGCGTCATTCCCGCTGCAGACCCCGAAGACCCGTCTTGGCGCCATCGACCTGCACTGGCTCAGCCCGCGAGGAGTGGCGAACCTGGCCCTCGATGAGGCCGTCGAGCTGGCCGACCACATCGCCGCGGTCCTGCTGGGTCAGCCCCCGGTCGCGACCATCCACGGCGTCATCGCACCCGGCTGGGTCGACGCCGAACCAGCGCAACGACGGATGCAGGTTTGGCAAGCCGTCGGCATGCTCAATGTGGCGTGCGGACTGGGCAATCTCGACGCCATCGCGATCCTGCGTGCCTACGCCTACTCGCACGATACCGATCTCGACACCCTCGCGAGAGAAGTTATGGCCGGGCACGTCGCCCTCAACGACATCGCCCCGCAACCCACGACGACCTGAATAGTCTCCCGCGGATCAGGATCGGGTAACCGCGTGGGCGCTCCCCGCACTCGTCCGAGGCATGATTGGGGTATGGCCTTCGACCTGCGTTCCCAGCTCGGCAAGATCGTCTTTGATCGGGTCGTCGGGGCCGAGGGACCCAAGCACCACAAGCGGATTCACAACTCGGCCGGTGAGCGCTGGTTCGCCGAGGATCGGCCGATCCGCAGGGTGCACGCTGACGCCTCGATGTTCGTGGGCGGGTTGCGGGCACTGTTGCTGCAGTCCCTGCACCCGTTGGCCATGGCGGGGGTGGCGGGCCACTCCGGTTACCGCGGCGATCCGTGGGGTCGGCTGCAGCGCACCAGCTACTTCATCGCCGTCACGACCTTCGGTGTCGCCAACGACGCCGAGGCAGCGATCGCCCGGGTGAAGTCGGTCCACGAACGGGTGAAAGGCACGGCCACCGATGGACGTCCGTACTCGGCCGCCGATCCGCACCTGCTGCGGTGGGTTCATCTCGCCGAAATCGACAGTTTCCTCAACACCTATCAGCGATACGGCGCCGCGCCCTTGGATGCCGAGGGCCGCGACGGATACGTCGCCGACACGGCAAAGGTGGCACGTGCGCTCGGCATCGCTGATCCGCCGCAGAACGCCGCCGAATTGACCGAACAATTGCAGGCCTACCGACCCGAACTGCGCGGCACCGCGGAGGCACGGGCGGCGGCACGCTTCCTGCTACTCCAACCACCGCTGCCGACGATCGCGCGGGCGCCCTACGCGGTCCTGGCTTGTGCATCGGTCGCATCCCTGCCGACCTGGGCACGCCGGCCGCTGCGGCTGCCTTACCTGCCGCTGACCGAGGCGACGGTAGTGCGAGCAGCAGGCACGGGCATCGTTCGCACTCTGCGTTGGATCACCTCGCAGCCTCCGCGCTCAGCCGCCTGAGCACCGCGTGGTGCTAGCACCCTGGCTAAAAACTGGATAGCGCCCCTTTTCGTGCGACGTCGCGCGTTCTAATGTCGCCATTAGAAACATCGCACCGGGGGGAGCCCGAGATGGAATTCAATGGTCTGCATTTCGAACATCCGCACCTCTCATATTCAGGCAAGGGTCGCCGCGACAATTGTGGCGATTTGCGCCAACCGCCCGCCATGTGGACGTTTGTGGTGTAGTCGATGGACGCGCAAGCCCTGACGCAGGCACAACCCGGACTGTCGATGCAGCGGGCGACGGAACTTGTCACCTTCTGCAACGACGCTCTGGTGCGGGCAGGGTGCACCACGGTCAAGCGCTCGGCGATGTTTCTGGCCCAGATCGGCGCGGAGTCGGTCTCGCTCAACTACAAGGAAGAGATCGGCCCGCAGCCGTACTGGGCCGGCTACGGCGGGGGCGCCGCATACCACGGTCGCACGTTCATCCAGATCACCCATGACTACAACTACCGCGGGTTCGGTCGCTGGTGTTTCGAGCATCATCTGCTGTCCGATCCCGAGTTCTTCGTTCGGAATCCCGCGGCGTTGGGTGATGACCGGTGGGCGTGGCTCGGCCCGGTTTGGTACTGGACCGTTTCCCGGCCGCACCTAAACCTGACGGCAGATGCCGGCGACGTTTCCGCGGCCACGCTCGCGATCAATGGTGGCTTTAACAATCTCGAAGGACGGCAGGCGCGATACAACGCCTGTATGAGCTTAAATCGGGCAATTCTGCCCTCGCCGGCCACATTAGGAAAGGACTGGTTCGATATGGCAACCAAGGCCGATCTGGACGCAGTGATCACCGCGCGACTCAACGAGCGGCTCGGCTGGTGGCTCCCGAGATTTGCTTTGCTGCTGCGTTTCGGCCGCGGCAACAAGGCGTTCGGCGTCGCCAACTCCGGCGCGGCGCTGATCGACAACCGGGGTATCGACGGTGACGTCGAGCGCCGGATCGACGCGCTGACCAAAGAGGTCGAGGCGATCCGGAAAAAGGTAGGTGCCTGATGCCAACCACCGTCGATCTCGGAACCGTTTCGACCCTGGGTATCGGTGGGATCTTGCCGATCCTGGTCGGCCTGTTGACCAAGGTCACCACCCATCCCGCTGCCAAGGGCGGCACGCTGCTGGCGCTGGCGGGCGGCACCGGCGCCATTAGTCAATGGATCGAATCCCTGCACACAAGCGGACCGTTTCACTGGCAGACAGCCGTGACATCGGCAATCGGTGCGTTCGTGGTCGGCGTGACCTCGCACGCTGCGATCTGGAAGCACACCCGACTGAGTAACTCGGGCAACCCGTTCGGCCAGTCCCCGTACAAGGACTACGACGGCGCGCTGATAACACCCATCGGCTTCATGGACGACGTTGATACGAGTGACCTGGCCGATGACTCGATTGCTCCGGCTGAATCATCGAACGGCAAGGGGGCCGCGGAGGAGGAGGAGGAG
>JBDTXT010000353.1:0-3559 GCA_040006035.1 Pseudonocardiales bacterium
TCGGCGACGAGGACGTCGTCGTCGTCGACTGGTTCGGCGCGAGCGAGTACGCGAAGTGACCACGACCGAGACGTCCGTGGCGCAGGCCGTCGCCCGGTTCAGCGCGGCCTTCGACCGACGAGACGTCGACGACATCATGGCCGCGATGACCGAGGATTGCGTATTCGAATCGACCTCGCCGCCGGAGGGGGTGCACTACGAAGGCCAGCTCGCCGTCCGGAAAGTGTGGGAAGAGCTCTTCGCGTCCTCCCCGGGCGCCCGTTTCGTGAGCGAGGAACTGTTCGTGTCCGGGGATCGCGCAATCGGACGTTGGCGCTACGAATGGGCCGATGGCCACGTGCGCGGAGTGGACCTGTTCCGCGTCCGCGACGGGCTCGTGGCGGAGAAGCTTTCCTACGTCAAGGGCTGAACCGCGGCGAGACAAAGCGACCATCCGGCAGTTGCGAACTCTGGAGGCGAGCGGACGAGGCGACCCCGGTCGTCGTGAGGTGGTCGGAGGTGAGGTCGTCACCGTGGATTGGCCCGGCCGGTCGGATCGGGCGACTGCGTAGCCTCGTGCTGTCACACCGAGCGTTGCGGCCAACGGCACTGCAGGAGACGGCGTCATCGAGACAACCATTCCAGTGAACGCGGGTGTGCTGCCGCTGACCGGCGAGCGCACGGTGCCGGGTATCCCGACTGAGAACTACTGGTTTCGTCGGCATGAGGCCGCTTACGAGTTCGTGTTGCCATACGTGACGGGACTGTGCGTGCTCGAGGTCGGCTGCGGCGAGGGGTATGGCGCCGCACTGCTGGCCTCCTCGGCCAGGCAGGTGATCGGCGTCGACTACGACGCGCTCACGGCTTCACACGCCGCAGCGAACTACCCGCAGGCCCGCTTCGTCCGGGCCAACCTCGCCGCCTTGCCCGTCGCGTCGGCGTCGGTCGAGGTGCTCGTGACGCTGCAGGTGATCGAACACGTCTGGGACCACCGTGAGTTCGTGCGCGAGTGTCTGCGCGCGCTGCGCCCCGGCGCTCTGATGATCGTCAGCACGCCGAACCGGTTGATCTTCTCCCCCGGGCTGGCTGCTCCGGTGAATCCGTTTCATACCCACGAGTTCACCGCCGTTGAGTTGGTCGATCTCCTGAGCGGGTGTGGCTTCGCGATCGAGGCCGTCCTGGGGCTGCACCCCGGCGCTCGATTGCGCGCCCTGGACACGGAGCACGACGGTTTGGTCGAGGCCCAGTTGGTGTCGCCACCACAGCAGTGGGCAGAGCAGTTACGCGCCGATGTCGCCACCATCGTGACAGGGGACTTCGTCGTCCACGCTGCGGATGTGGACAGCGTGGACGAGTCGCTCGATCTCATCGTCCTCGCGCGACGTTCGTTCTAGGTCGGCTCCGACCGAACGCAGGGCCACCATGGCCAGCACGACGCCGCCGGTCAGCGTGATCGTCGCGAGCACCAGCAACCAGCCCGCGTAGTCGGCCGATGTCGTGTCGGCGTCATCGAGGAACATGGGTCCCCAGCCCAGGCAGTCGATGTGGATGTCGCCGGTATACGGGGCGACGAACGATGCGACGACGTTGGTCGCCTTGGTGTTCGGGCCCGCCGGCGCGACGGTGAGCGCCTGACTCGCCGAGCCGTCCACCGACCACTCGCACTGCGCCGCGTTCGGGTCTACGCCGCGGGCGATCAATTTCTGGACGCCGCCGGGCGTCGACAGGGTGTAGGCCTTGCCGATCGTGAGGTGGGCGCTGTCGAGCGGTACCGCCCCTTTGGCGAAGGCATGGTGCTCGGCGCCACTGACGATGCGGTACAACGCGCCGAGCAGCACGGCCAGGATGATCAGCCCGATCGCAGCGGCGGCCCGTGCCACGCTGGCGCGGGGCATCGACGGCATGCCACGACACTAGTCACTAGTCTCTTCGAGGATGCGCGTTCTGATGCTGTCGTGGGAGTACCCGCCACTGGTCGTCGGTGGCTTGGGGCGCCACGTCGAGGCGCTGGCACGCGAACTCACCGTTGCCGGCCACGATGTCCGCGTCGTCGCGCGTGGCGACGGCGAGTTCATCGTTGACGAGCTACGCGACGGAGTGCGGGTTCGGCGTTCGGCGCTGGATCCCATCGCGATCGATTTCACCACCGAGACCCTCCTGTCGTGGGCGCAGGCGGCCGAGCATTCGCTGCTGCGCGCCGCGCTGCCGGCGGTCCGGCGCTGGCGGCCGGACGTGGTGCATGCCCATGACTGGCTGGTCGCACAGACCGGCGTGACGCTCGCGCAGCTCACGGGCGCGCCGCTGGTCGTGACGATCCATGCCACTGAGTCCGGACGCAACCAGGGTTGGCTGTCCAAGCCGCTCAACGTGGCGATTCACTCGGTCGAGCGGTGGCTCGCCCAGCAGGCCGCGGCGGTGATCACCTGCTCGAGTGCGATGCACGACGAGGTGACCAAGCTGTTCGAACTGCCCGACGAGCAGGTCACTGTGGTGCCGAACGGGATCGACCCGGTGCGGTGGCAGGTGACGCCCGCCGCGCGGCGGGCGGCGCGGCGGGCGCTGGGTGGCGACGGGCCGGTGGTGGTGTTCGCGGGGCGACTGGTGCACGAGAAGGGGCTGCAGACGGTCCTGTCTGCCTTGCCGGCTCTGCGTCGGGTTCATCCGGGGCTGCGGTTAGTTGTTGCTGGTACCGGTGGGCATCTGGGTGAGTTGCAGGCGCAGGCTCGGCGGCTACGGGTGGCGCGGGCGGTTGAGTGGCTGGGGTTCGTGCCCGAGGACGCCTTGGGCCCGTTGCTGGCGGCGGCCGACGTGGCCGTCGTGCCGTCGCTTTATGAGCCGTTCGGGATTGTTGCCCTGGAGGTTGCCGCCGTACGGACGCCGCTTGTGGTTGCGTGCACCGGGGGATTGGTCGATCTGGTTTCCAGTGGCGTGGCGGCGGGGTCGTTTGCGCCGCAGGATGCTGCTGGGTTGGCGGCTGCCGTCCTGTCGGTGCTGGCTGATCCGGTGGGTGCGCGGCGGGTTGTTTCGCGGGCGGCGCGGGTGATTCGGCGGGATTACACGTGGGCGGCGGTGGCGGGGCGTACGGGTGAGGTCTATCGGCTGGTGTTTCGGGGTAGCTGACGGGGTGTTTGGTGAAATGCGAAGAGCGAAAAGCGCGCCGACGAGGGAGTTGCGCTCTGGGCTAGGTTCTGGCCTCGGCGCCTGACCTGTGACGGTCACCTTGGGCTGACCCTGCCTTTGATGGTCATCTCGCCTTTTAGCCTTTTGAGATAAGCAGAAAGTCGTCAGAAACTTTCGCTGACACCTTGCCTTTCGTCGTCGCGAAGTGGCATAATAGACCCTATGAGCGAGCCGGTCGAGTGGGGCGACGAGGAGCGGGTCGAGCTCGGGCCGCTGCCCTACGTCCCCACCGTGATCGACGCCGAGCTGTGGCCCGATGACGTGGCGGCCTGGGCCTGCACGGTCACCCCCGACTCGGCGGTCGTGGTCGCGCTGGCTGCGGTGGATCCGCGCCGGCTTTCCCGTGCCGGGCTGGTCAACTACATCGACGCGTGGGAGCGGCACTGCTGCTGGGTGCAGG
>JBDTXT010000354.1:0-3544 GCA_040006035.1 Pseudonocardiales bacterium
GACATGAACGAGTCGTGCAGCATCGACAACAGGTAGGAGAAGTCGATGCCGCGGGGGTCGCGGAAACGGATGACGACGAAGCTCTCGTCCGCGGTAGGGATGAAGCGGGCGATGAAGGGGTTGGACGTGTCGACGGTCGGCACTCGCTGGAAGTTCACGTCGGTCTTGGAGAACTGCGGGCAGATGGTGTTCACGTAGTCGGGCATCCGACGCAGGATCGTGTTCATGATCGCCTCGCCGGAGTAGCCGCGCTCGGTCTTGTCGCGGTGCACCTTCTGGATCCACTCGAGATTGATGATCGGCACGACGCCGATCAAGAGGTCCGCGTGCTGAGCGATATCCACCGCGTCGGTGACCACGGCGCCGTGCAGCCCTTCGTAGAACAGCAGGTCGCTCTCGGGGACGTCCTCCCACGGCGTGAAGGTCCCGGGCTCCTGGCCGTACGGTTTAGCCTCCTCGTGGTCGTGGAGGTACCTGCGGACCTTGCCCCGGCCGTCCATGCCGTACTCGCGGAACAGCGTCTCGAGTTCGTCGAGCTCGTTGGCCTCAGGCGAGAAGTGGCAGAAGTGGTTGTTGCCGTTCTTCTGCGCCTCGTCCTCGGCGATCTTCATCCCCGCACGGTCATACCGATGGAATGAGTCGCCCTCGACGATCGCCGCCTCGATGTGCTCGCGACGGAAGATGTACTGAAAGGTCCTGGTGACCGAGGACGTGCCCGCCCCGGAGGACCCGGTGACGACGACGACCGGATGCTTTGCCGACATGCGTTCTCCTGTGGTGGCAGTGGTGGCGGTCAGGGCATCCGGAACAGTGACCGGGTGTTGAACAGCGATGTGTCGAAGGCGTTGTCGGCGTCGTCGGTCTCCTCGGTGTGGTACCTCGTGATCCGCTCCACCTCGTTGCGGGATCCGAAGATGAACGGCACCCGCTGATGCACGCCGGTGGGCGTTACCTCCATGACGCGCTCACGGCCGGTGCTCGCGTTGCCGCCGGCCTGCTCCACTATGAAGGCAATCGGGTTGCACTCGTACATCAGCCGCAGCCGGCCCGGCTTGTCCGGGTCCTTGGTGTCGTTCGGGTACAGGAAGACGCCACCGCGGGTGAGGATGCGAAACGCTTCCGCCACGAGGGAGGCCACCCAGCGCATGTTGAAGTCCTGCTTGCGCGGGCCGGTACTGCCGGCCAGGCACTCCTGGACGTAGCGGCGCACCGGCGGTTCCCAGAACCGCTCGTTCGAGGCGTTGATCGCGAACTCCCCGGTGTCCTCGGGGATGCGCATCTTCGGATGGGTCAGGATGAACGCGCCGATCTCGCGATCGAGCGTGAAGGCGTCGACGCCGTCGCCGGTGGTGAGGATGAGCATGGTCGAGGGCCCGTACACGGCGAAGCCGGCGCACACCTGCTCGACGCCGGCCTGCAGGAAGTGCTCGGCGGTTGGCTCGGCCGACGGATCAGGACTGCGCAGGATCGAGAAGATGGTGCCGACCGAGACGTTGGCGTCGATGTTGCTCGAGCCGTCGAGCGGGTCGAACAGCAGCAGGTACTTGCCGCGCTGGTAGGTCTCGGGGATGGGGTAGATGTCCTCGAGCTCTTCGGAGGCCATCGCGGCCAGATGGCCCGCCCATTCGGTCTCGCCGATCATCACCTCGTTGCTGATGATGTCGAGCTTCTTCTGCACCTCGCCCTGGACGTTCTCGTGGTCCGCGCTGCCCAGGGCGCCGATGAGCGCACCCCGGTTGACCTGGTTGCCGATCACCTTGATCGCAGTTGCGAGCGCGTTGAGCAGGCCGGAGAAGTCGCCGGTAGAGCCCTCGTGACGGTGTTCGGTTTCGATGGTGTAGCGGGTGAGGGTCTTGCGTGGGTCGCGCATGTCGACCGGTCAGGTCCCCGCGGGCGCAACGACCGGGGCCGTGGCTTGGCTCGCCCGCCGGCAGTTGTCCGCCAGTTCGCCCTGCGCGGCCGCCACCTGGTCGGCCGCTCCGCTCCAGGTCTTCAGCGCGTCGTTGACGAGGGCGCGACCGAAGGAGAAGGTCAACCGCCACGGCGCCGCGTCGACAGTCGCGGCGCGGGCGTTGATAGCCGCCAGGTTCGCGCAGGCCTGCTCGTTGGACTGCCCGCCGGACAGGAACGCGACGCCCGGCACCGTTGGGGGGAGAACGGCGCTGAGCACCTGCACGGTCCGGCGGGCGACCTCGTCGGGATCAGCCTGACGCGGGCTGTCCGCCCCGGAGACGATCATGTTCGGTTTGAGCACGATCCCGGCCGGGTCGACGCCCATCGCGTCGAGTTCGGCGAAGACGGCCTGCAGCGTGTCCGTGGTAGCCGTCTCGCAGGCCTCGATCGGGTGATCCCCGTCCATCAGCACTTCGGGCTCGACGATCGGGACGATCCCTGCCTCCTGGCACAGCGCGGCGTAACGGGCGAGTGCATGTGCGTTCGCGCGGATGGTGCGGGCACTCAGGCCGACTGGAGCTAGGGCCGCGCGCCACTTGGCGAATACGGCGCCGTCGCCGCGGTATTGCTCCAGCCGCGCCCGCAGTCCGTCGAGGCCTTCGGTGACCGTGCCGTCGGAGAAGGGAAGGGGGTGGGTGCCGGTGTCGACCTTGATTCCAGCCATCACGCCGCGGGCCGGGGCCGCTTGGCCGAACGGCGTGCCGTCGGCCAACTGCTGGCCGAGGGTCTCGGTGCTCAGGATGATCCCCGAGATCCACGCGTCCAGACCTGTGGTGGTGAGCAGTAGATCGCGATAGTCGCGGCGGTTGCCCTCAGTCGCGGCCACGCCGACGCCCTCGAGGCGCTTGGACATCGTGCCGATGCTCTCGTCGGCGGCCAGGATTCCCTTTCCGGGCGCGACAAGAGCGGTGGCGATGTCATGCAGTCCGGGCAAGGTGGACCTCCTGTTAAGCCATCGTGCTGACCTACGTCGTTGACGCTATGCAGGCGGCACCCGCGTGGCCTCACCCGCCGGGGCGAGTGACCGGGTGAACGCCCCTACCCGTTGCCCCGAGTCACCACTAGCGTGCGCCCCTGCAATTTTGGCCGCACGCCCGGGTCGACGGGACTGGAATGCGAGCTCACCTGCGGCCCCAGGGTCGCTCAGATGGGCGAGGAACAACCTGGTGGTGGCGGTGGGCGCCGTGGTCGTCAACGCGTGCCATGGACGCTTGAGCGGGGTGCCGCGGACGGGTACCCGGCGCAGGTCACCGGTGTCCAGGTGGTGGGCCACCGCGTCGGCCGAGACGACGGTGAGGCCGAGTCCGAGCACCGCTGACGCCACGACCGCACCGTGCGAGCCCAGCGCGAGGATCGGCGGCTGAATCTGCAGCGACTCCAGCAGCGCAAGGGTCGTGTCGCGGGTGCCCGAGCCGGGTTCGCGCAGCAGCCAACTGCTGGTGGCAAGTTCCGTGCGGGCCGACGGGGCGGCGACCACGATCAACGAGTTCGCCCGCGTCGCACGTGTCACCAGCGCCAACCCGGGCAGCGGGCGCCCGGCGATGACGACGTCGAGTTGGTGATCGGCCAGCAGCGACAGGATGTGGTCGCG
>JBDTXT010000355.1:0-3540 GCA_040006035.1 Pseudonocardiales bacterium
AGTGATGTCCTCGAGGACCGCACCCGCACCGAGTGACCGGAACCCGACCGCTGGCGACACCTGAGGATGCGCGCACCTTGGCGCGGCTGCCCCAACGGGTGCGCGCGGACTGGCAGTCGCTGGCCGCGGTCACGTCCGATCCGCAGCCATTCGGGGCGGAGCCAAGATCCAGTCGGCCCCGAAATTCGGGCGTATCCCACTGGTTGGTGTGACGGGACCTGATGTCAGTCGCAGTGCGTTGGGCAGGCTCGCGGGCGAAGGGCGGCTGGTGGCAGTGTCGCGACGGCTGCGCCCGCGAAGAATTCATCCGCCTGAGGATCGACACCGCCGCGTATCGCTGATCGCCCGATGACCTTGGTCCCTGCCAACAAGGGCTCTTTGCCTCGGGTGTAGCAGCCCGCAAAGCGCGACAGTTGAGAGGTAAAGCAGCACCCCTCGAGAAGGAGGAGCCATGACGCTCCATCGTTCGGATCGCGCAGAGACCACTCATCCGGAAATCGCGGAAGTCCGCGGCTCGATGATGACATCGACAGCAGCCAAGGCGCTCGCCGTGTTGCGGGTGGCCACCGGGTTCGTCTTCCTGTGGGCCTTCCTCGACAAGACCTTCGGCCTGAACTACGCCACCCCGTCGGCCAAGGCCTGGATCAATGGCGGCTCTCCGACCAACGGCTTCCTCGCTCATGTGGAGACCGGGCCGTTCCAGTCCTTCTACCACTCCATTGCCGGCTCCGGCTTCGCCAACTGGATGTTCATGCTCGGCCTGCTCGGCATCGGTGTCGCACTCACGGCAGGCATCGCGGTGCGTATCGCCGCAGCGGCCGGGGTGGCGATGCTGGCCATGATGTGGTTCGCCGAGTTCCCCATCGCTCAGCACACGAGCGCCGGCGCGCCCACCGGTTCACCCAACCCGCTGACGGACTCGCACTTCATCTACGCGCTGGTCCTCATCGTCCTGGCCGCGACCTACGCCGGAACGACCTGGGGTCTGGGTCGCAGGTGGGCCCGGCTGCCGATAGTCGCCAAGCACCGCTGGGCTCTCTGAACACCAGCGGATCCGGTGGGCCGTGGCTGCTCTGGCCACGGCCCATCCGCCGCGCGCGGTCACGCACACCCCGGGCGAATAGGTGACCCGGATACGCTGAGCCTTGATGTCATCAGACGAAATGCGCGAAAACGCCGCGCAGCAGGACGACAGCTTCGACTTCGCTGACGGACCGCGACTCGAACTAGACCAGCTGCTCATGCAACTGGTCAGCCGGGCCGAAGACGTCATCGCCACTCAAGGACGCCTACGGGGCCTCCTGGCCGCCAACAAGATGATCATCGGCAACGTCGCGTTGCCAGTCGTACTGCGACATATCGTGGAAGCCGCCTGCCATCTGGTGAACGCGCGTTACGGGGCTCTGGGAGTGATCGCTCCGGGCGGTGAGCTGCAGGAGTTCATCCACGTCGGCATCGACGAAGAAACCGCGGCCAGGATCGGGCCACTGCCCGAAGGCAAGGGGCTGCTCGGTGCGCTGACCGACGACCCGCGCCCGATCCGGTTGCGGGTCATGTCCGACGACATCCGCTCGGTCGGATTCCCGCCCGGGCACCCACCGATGGCGAGCTTCCTGGGCGTGCCGGTGCGGGTACGCGATCAGGTGTTCGGCAACCTGTATCTCACCGAGCGGACCGGCGGCGAGTTCACCGCCGAGGACGAGGAACTGGTGACCGCCCTGGCCGCAACCGCGGGCGTCGCAATCGAGAACGCGCGCTTGTTCGAGGAGGCCGGCCGGCGTCAGGGCTGGCTGCAGGCCTCGACGCAAATCACCCGGCAGCTGCTCTCGAGCGAGGGCGAGGAGCCGCTCAAGCTGATCGCCCGTCAGACCAGGCAGGTTGCCGACGCCGACATCGTCACCGTCGTCCTGCCCACCGCGAACGGGCAGCGGCTGATGGTCGAGGTCGCGTCCGGCATGAAGGCCGACGAGCTGACCGGCTACACCTACCCAATGCACGACACCCTGGCTGGATTGTCTCTCCAGAGTGGTCGCCCGGTACTTGTCGGCGACGTCACCGAGGACGCGAAGCTGCGGGTACACCTCTCCGAGGTGCTGCATGTCGGGCCGGTGATGGTGCTTCCGCTGCTCGGGTCGCAGCGCATGCGGGGCGCGCTCGTGGTCGGCAGGCTGCACGGCCGGCACCGCTTCGACGAGGCGGATCTGGCCATGGCTACTACGTTCGCCAACCACGCCGCTGCCGCCCTCGAACTCGCCGACGCGCGCGCTGACCAGCAGCGGGTCGTGCTGTTGGAGGACCGTGACCGCATCGCTCGCGACCTGCATGATCACGTCATCCAGCGGCTGTTCGCCGCCGGTCTCACGGTGCAGAGCGTCGCCGCGGGGATGCAGGATGACCCCCGTGCCGAACGGCTGGATCGCGTCGTCACGGGCATCGACGACACGATCCGCCAGATCCGCACCTCGATCTTCCAGCTACGCGGTCAACTCGGTCCGCAGACCGGGACGGTGCGCGTCAAGCTGCTGGAGGTCTTGGCCGAGGTCACCCCCATGCTCTCCTTCGAGGCTCGGCTGCGTTTTTCTGGTCCGATCGACTCGGTGATCCCCGAGCCGGTCGTCGACGATCTGGTGGCCGTCGCCCGAGAGGCGCTGACCAACGTCGCGAGGCACGCCCGGGCGACGCAAGCCGAGGTCGCACTCACCGCGAGCCCCACCCAGGTGGTCCTCGAGGTGATCGACGACGGCGTCGGCATGGGCACCACCGAGCGCCGCAGTGGGCTGGCCAACCTGCGACACCGAGCCGAACGGCACGCCGGGTCGCTGGAGGTCACAGCAGCGCAACCGCACGACCCACCGACTAGTCGAGAGGGAACCCATCTGCGATGGACGATTCCACTGAGCTGAGCACGGCGCCAGGCGATGATTCGATCCGGGTGTTCCTGCTCGATGATCACGAAATCGTGCGGCGCGGCATCGCTGACCTGCTCGAAGCCGAGGACGGCATCACGATCGTCGGCGAAGCAGGGACAGCCGCGGAGGCGCTGGCCCGCATTCCCGCGTCGCGGCCGCACGTCGCCGTCCTGGACGCACGGCTGCCCGACGGCAGCGGGATCGACGTCTGCCGCGACATCCGCTCGTCGATGCCGCAGGTGCGCTGCCTTATCCTGACGTCCTACGACGACAACGACGCGATCTTCGCCGCCGTCATGGCCGGCGCGGCCGGCTACCTGCTCAAGGAGATCCGCGGCTCCAACCTCGTCGACGCCATCCGTCAGGTGGCCGAGGGCAAGTCCCTGCTTGACCCCGCGGTGACGGAACGGTTGCTGGCGCGGCTGCGTGACGGCGCGCCGCAGGACAAACGGCTGGCGTCCCTGACCGACCGCGAACGAGAGATCCTCACGCTCATCACTGAAGGGCTGACGAATCGCCAGATCGGGGAGCGGCTGTTCCTCGCCGAGAAGACGGTGAAGAATTACGTCTCCGGGTTGCTGGCCAAGCTCGGCATGGAGCGGCGCACCCAAGCGGCCGTCTACGGCGCCGA
>JBDTXT010000356.1:0-3538 GCA_040006035.1 Pseudonocardiales bacterium
GCGACTCGCGTCGGCTGGGAAGTTAATGTCGCATGCGCTCTTCCCGGCAGGTCGACATAGCTACGGTACGCACAGCGGCCCGCTTACGTCGACCCCCCAATTGGTATGAATTGGTCAAACTACTACACGTAGGGCCTGTCGAACGGACCTAAACGCCAATTTCTCACGAGGTTCAAGAAAGTCTCCGTCGACCTCGACCGGCATCGGTTCGTCGGCGCGCACGGTGATCGTGCCCAGATCGTGGGCGACGTGCGCGCCTCGCTTGCCCACCCGTGGCCTGGCCCCGGACAGCCGAGCCATGCTGTAGAGCACACCGAGTGCGCCCATCCGCCGCCGCGCGTAGATGGCCAGATCGTCATCGAGGGTGATCCCCGGCGTCGGGCGCAGCGGTCGGTTGCCGACGTAGGTCCACGGGTCGCTGTTGGCGACGATCAGGAAATGCACGCCGTCGTGTGTGGTGCCATCGGGCAGTTCGACATGCAATTTGGGACTGCGCCGGTCGGTAGCGAAGAATTCGCGCACGGCCATCCGGGCGTACAGGGTGTGCGTCGATCGGGTGCCGCGGCGCCGGTGGCGTTCGACGCGGTCGACGACGGCGGCGCCGAAGCCGACGGTGGCACCGAATACGAAGTACCGGTCATCGACCATGCCGAGGCTGACCGCCCGACGTGATCCGGTCCGCATGCCCTCCAGCAAGGCCCCGGTCGCCTCGACGGGGTCGTGGGGCAGGCCAAGGGCGCGGGCGAAGACATTCGTGGAACCTGCCGGGACGATGCCCAGGGCCGGCACGGCATCGTGCACGCCGTCCGTGAGCAGTCCGTTGACGACCTCATTGACCGTGCCGTCGCCACCGAGGGCGACTACCACGTCGGTGCCGTCGCGCATGGCCCGGCAGGCGAGTGCGGCCGCGTGCCCGCGATTGGCCGTCTCGACGATCTCGAGGTCGGCCGCGCTGCCCAGGGAGTGCGCGAGGACATCGCGCTCCCGGACAGTAGTCGCGGTCGCGTTGGGGTTGGCCACGACGAGTACACGCACGCAGCGCACAATACTGCGTCGGTAGGCTGGGGCGCGTGGTCGAGGACGGCGCTCCCCCCGCCCAGCTACGCGCGGCGGCCGCTGTCATCTGGTTGGAGACTCTCGCCCTGGTGGGTGCCGCGGGCCTCCTGGTGACGAAGACCTTCGACGGCCATCCCGACAGCGTCGGCCGCGCGCTGCTCGGCGCGGCGTTGGCGCTCGGCGGTGCAGCCGTCCTGGGCTTCAGCGCCCGAGGTCTCGTGCGGCTGCACTCGGCCGCACGCACGCCGGTGGTGGTGCTGCAACTTTTGGCCCTGCCCGTGGGTTACAGCCTGGCCTTCCAGGCGGGTCGGGTTGCGTACGGCGGGCCGATCCTGGTGGCCGCCGTGGTCGTGCTCTACCTGCTGTTCACACCGCCGGTGCGCGCTGCCCTCGACCGTGAGCCGACCTAGTCCCTGGTCAGGTGTTCGGCTCGTCGGCGCCGAGACTCGCCCGCAGCCGCTTGAGCCCGCGCGCGACGAGCCGCGACACCTGCATCTGGGAGACGCCGACGATGGCCGCGATCTCGGTCTGGGTCTTGTTCGCCACGAAGCGGAGAAGCAAGATTTCCCTTTCCGAGTCGGGCAATTTGGCGATCACCCCGCGTAGCAGCTCGCGCTGTTCGACCTGGTCGAAACCGGCATCCAGCACACCCAGCATCGGATGCTCCGGCACGCTTTCGCCGGGTGCGGCCAAGACGTCCAGTGGGACGCCGGAGTAGGCCCGGGCCGCGTCGAGCGCCTCGACGACTGCGTCCTCGCCCACATCGATTCGTGCGGCGAGTTCGCTCACGGTCGGCGCGCGACCGAGCTCCTGGCTCAGGTCGGCTCGGGCGGTGTTGACCGTGGTCTGCAGCTCCTGCGCACGCCGCGGTACATGGATGAGCCAGCCGGTGTCGCGGAAATGTCGCTTGATCTCCCCCAGGATGGTCGGGGTGGCGTAGGTCGAAAACTCCAGACCGCGTTCGGGATCGAAGCGGTCGATCGCCTTGAGCAGCCCGATCGAGCCGACCTGGACGAGATCGTTCATCGGCTCGTTGCGACCGGAGAAGCGGCGGGCCAGGTAGACGACCAGCGGCATGTGCGCCTCGACCAGCTGATCGCGCAGGGTCTTGCGTCGGGGGCTGCCCTCTGGCAGTTTGTGCAATTCCCTGAGCAGGTTGCTCGTCGCCGACGGCTGGCCGTTGCCGCGCCGCGAGGCAGAGGTCACTGGGCCGTGTCCTCGCGGTGCTTGGTCAACGCGATGGTGATGTGCCCGTCGTCCTGGGTGACGTTGACGGGCGCGGCCAGTGCCCCGAGGACCGTCCAGGCGAAGCCGGTGCGGTCGAGCCGTGCGCCCTCCTCGCTGGTGATGGTGGCCTGGACGTCGAGGCGGCCATAGGCCAACTCGAAGCGGGCCTCGAGCGGGCTGCCAGGGCTGGCGTGGGGGAGCAGCAGAGCGCAGGCCTCATCCACGGCCAGTCGCAGGTCTTCGATGTCGTCGATGGTCAGTTCGCAGCGGGCGGCGAGAGCCGCCGCTGTGAGCCGCAGGGTTGATACGTATACGACGTCGGCAGGCACGCGCACCTCGACCACGTCGCCGTTGAGACGTTGGCTCGCTGGATTCACCGTGCGTTCCCTTCGCTTGCCGCTGAGTTGAGCATGTTCCACCTTCTGATGACCGCCACATCGTGCTCGGCGCCGAGTAACGACGGGGCCGCGGTGTCGAGGGCCAGCCGGCGGCCTTGGCTGGCGGGCAGCCCGATCCACCGCGCGCCGATCGCCCGGCTGAAATGGCCGTGCGAGATCAGCACCACGGGTCCGTCTCGCAGCCGTTGGGTCGCCCGGCGCAGGACTCGGTCGGCACGGGCGCTGATCTGCTCGATGGTCTCGCCATTCAGTACGGGGTGGGTCCATACCGTCCAGCCAGCCACGCTCTGACGGATCTGGGCGGTGGTCAGGCCCTCGTAGTCGCCGTAGTCCCACTCGGCCAGGTCGTCGTCGACGGCGTCGACCCTCAGCCCGGCGATGCGGGCGGTGTCCAGGGCTCGCTGGCGCGGACTGCACATCACGAACGGGGCGCGGAGCTGTTCCAGCAATACCCGCAACGCACGGGCCTGCTCCTCACCGGCTGGTGTCAGCGGCAGATCGGTGCGGCCGGTGTGCTGCCCGGAGCGGCTCCATTCCGTTTCGCCATGGCGGACAAGCCACAGTTGGGCGTCATCGGGAACCCCACCGGGCGCGGCAAAGGCCGGCTCCGCTGCGGAGCCGGCCTTCGGCGACGGCGCTTGGGTCACTCGGTCACGCGTTCTTGGTCTCCCAGAAGATCTTGTCGATCTCGGCGATCAGGTCGAGCAACTGCTGGCCCTCGGCCGGGTCGACCGATGCCTTACTGCCTGCGCCACCCGCCGACTTGGTGGCCCGGTTGAACAGGTCGTGCAGGTCGGGGTATTTCTCGAAGTGCGGCGGCTTGAAGTAGTCGGTCCAGAGCACCCAGAGGTGGTGCT
>JBDTXT010000357.1:0-3512 GCA_040006035.1 Pseudonocardiales bacterium
ACACGACGATCGAACCCCGCGTCGATCTCTTGCGCCCGTGACAACAGCGTCTGCAGCGCGAACCGCCGGGTAAGCATGTAGACGTCTACGAAGTCTCGCGCTGCGGCGCGGTCGAACAACGCGATGACCTTGCGGCCGGCGAGCTCCTGCGGGCCGAACGTCGGTCCCGCGAACGATGCCTTCGCAGGCAGGCTCGGGGTGGAGTCCAGGGCGATATCGACGATCAGGTCCTCTGCGCCCGTGACAAGTAGTCGGCAGAACGTGTCGTGGTCGCGGAGCCTTGTTACTCGCCATCCTCGGTTCTCGGCTGCCGCGGTGAGGTCGTCGCGGGCCGCATGGACGGCGGCCGCGCCGGATGCGGTGAAGAAATCCAGGTCCTGGGTCGGGCGCGTCGTCAGCCGCTGGGCGACCAGCGCGGCGCCACCCGCGAGAAGAAACCCTCCGCTGGACGGCAGCGAGAAGAACAGCGTTGCCACTTCGACCTGGAAGTCGGTCAGGGCGGTTCGGTGCGGGCCAGCCACTATGCGGCGTCCTGCCCCGCGAGCACTTCGTCGACCAACCGCGACCACGCGACCCGAACGCTCCGCGGCAGTATCAGGTCCGCCCACAGATCCACAAGCAGCACCCCGTCGATGTACCCCCGGATGTCGTCCGGCTGCCCCTCGTTCAGAACGATTTCGTAAACGCGGGCGCGGTCATCCCTGTCGGCGAGACTGAACACTCGTTGGGGCTGAGACCAGTTCAGCGTCACCGGCAGGCGCACCGTGGCCAGAGCCCGGCCGGGCGACAACCGCGGAAGGTGACTTGGCACCCAGATCATGCGCCCCAGAGGCCCAGCGGCCTGACTGAACTCGACCCGCGGATGAATATCGAGCTCGAATCCGGCTGCAGTTAGTAGACGCTCGAGCGTCTCCAGCGACGGCGACTTGCGTCCGTGCTCATACGCCGACACGGCGGTACGCGAGGTCTGCGACCGCTGTGCCAACTCCTCTTGGCTCAGGCCGGCCCGCGTGCGCGCGACCTTCAGCACGGACAACCCCTTCATCGATAGACCTCTCGATTAGTATACGATCAGATATGGTATCCGATCATATACCTTTTGCGGCGGCTCGCTGCAGCCGCGACGCGGTCACGCACGCGAGAGCCCCCCACGTTCGGGAAGGCAGGCACCGGCCGCGTCCACCGTGATCGCCGCCTCTCGACCGCGGCACGGACATGACAAGCCGCTCGTGACGGTGGCTCTCCCTGCTGCTCGGTGAGACACTCGAACCACCGGACGGAACGAGCCCTCGAAGCGCTTCACGCACGAGTTGTCGCACGTACCAACGGAATTCGCGATCTAGCAGCCGCGGTTCTAGGGACTGAAATCGGAAGGTCGGCGATTCGACCCCGCCCCTGGCCACACCACGCCGCAGGTCACAGGCCGTCGATCTGCCGTTTTTGTCGTTCGAGAGTGGTTAGCGAGGGCCCTCGTGCGACATTCTCAGTGACCGTCAGAACCCGACATTCGCCTCGCTGACCGAGAGTTGGCGCACGACACGTGGCCTCAGGACGCGACGGTCTCGGGCCGGACGAGAGGTCCCCGGTCGAGACGCCTTGTCTGCGGACCTTCGCTGAAGGCACGCAACTGTCGCTTTCCAGATCCGGCCCCGCTGTCGATCCCGCTCTGATCCGAGAGTGGGTGAGGTTGTGAACCGCAGCCATCGGCAGACGGCGCGGGCTGGCGCGGCCCGGCGAGTTCCTGAGGGCGGATCGGGACTCATCGAGGCCGCTGCTCCGCTGGAATGGCTTCATATTCGCCCCTGCACCGCCGGGGAGGAGCCCGCGCCCGCCGAGTGACACACTGACGGACTCGGACCCACATGAGAGGACCATCCGTGGACGCTGGCAGCACCCGTGGATGACACCATCCGCACCACCCTTCACCGCAGTCAGGTCATCGATCTAACGACGACGGGACGCCGGACCGGCCGGCAGCGACGGATCGAGATCTTCCTGCACGACAAGGATGGTCTGTTGTTCATCACCGGGATGCCACGGGCCGACCGGACGCGGGACTGGATCCACAACATCGGCGCCGACCCCGACGTCGTCGTTCACTTGAAGCAGTCCGTCGTCGCGGACGTCCCGGCGACTGCGCGAGTGATCACCGACCCGGATGAACGCCAGCCGCTTATCGAGGCTGCCGCTCAGCGCTGGGGCCGCACCGACGTCGCGAACATGCTCCAGCACAGCCCGCTCATCGTGCTCAGCGTCGACGGCGACCCTCCGGATCGGCCCGTCGACCCGTAGCAGCCTCCAACGGCATCGAACATCAGATTCGGCATGTCGCTCGTGCAGCTGGTCGGCGGCTTGCCGGTCTTGTCGCATGTTCGACGGGGGAGTTGTGGCGCGGGCGCATGCGGCGGAGCGATCAAGCCCGCAAGCAATGTTCGACGTGTCCCGTCCTAGCCGGACTGAAGATGTCACAAAACCCCGTTAGTCGAGGCAGAACTCGTTGCCCTCCGGATCGTGCATCGTGATGAAGCCGGCCTCCATGGTCGCCTTGTCGGGCTCGATCCGATAGGCGCGAGTCGCACCCAGCGCCTCCAGGCGGCTGGCCTCGGTCTCGAGGGCGCTCATCCGCTCGTCGCCCTCAAGGCCCGGCGCCGCGCGTACATCGAGATGGAGCCGGTTCTTGACGGTCTTGCCTTCGGGCACGCGCTGGAAGAAGACGCGGGGGTGTAGGCCCTCGATGGTGAGGATCGCCGAGCGTGAGTTCCACTGGTCGCGCGGCACCCCATACGCCTCGAGGGCCAAATCCCACGAGTCGAACCCGTCGGGTGGCGGTTGCACGTGATAGCCGAGCACCTCAGCCCAGAAGGCCGCCAGCCCAGCGGGATCCGCGCAGTCAAACGTGATCTGCACGTCTTTGGTCATGGGGTCCACCTCTCGTTGCGACCACCGACACGCCGGTACCGTGCCTGGCCGAGCGTCTCTAGTCTGACCGGATGAGCGCGCGGTCGTCGTGGGGCAAGACACCACGCCAGAGCATCGACGAGGAGTGCGCCCGTCGCGGGAAGGACGAGGTCGTCGCCGGATGCATCGACCTCCTGCGAGGCCGCGACGACGACGGCGACTTGATCCTGGCCTTGGGCCGTCCTCCGGCGAGGTGGGTGGTTACCGGGGAGCCCGGCGGGCCGGACTACTGGCTCCGTGTCTGGGCCGCTCGCGGCCTGCTGTGGGCCTGGGACGACGTCGCCCTCTCACCTCTGATTGTTGCCCTCAGCGACGAAGCCTGGCGGGTGCGGGAGATGGCCGTACGCGTCGTCGCTCGCCACCGGCTCGTCGATGCCGTTGAAACGGTTGCCGACCTTCAGGACGACCCGAACGCACGCGTGCGTGCCGCCGCGAAGGGCGCCCTGAAACGACTCGTTCCACGCGACGAATAAGGACCGAAGGTGTCGCGGGCCGCACGCCGGGTAGCGTAGGAAAACCGGGGAAGGCGAGGCGATCGGTGAGCACAACAGGGC
>JBDTXT010000358.1:0-3497 GCA_040006035.1 Pseudonocardiales bacterium
CGCCGTTGGGCAGGATGACGTTGGCCATCCCGGCGTCTTCTTCGGCCTCGATGAACTCTTGCGCCACGGAGGCGCCGTTGCCGCCGAGGTCGAAGCCGCGGGCGTCGCGCAGCGGGGACTCCTCCTCGAAGTCCCAACTGGCGCGGCGGGCCCGCCCGGCCGGCAGCGTGCTGGCGTACGCGTTCACGACCTGGGCCGAAAGCAGCATGGCGTTTGCTGCCGGCTGCCCGGGCAGGCTGACGCCGTATTCGACCTCAGTCCCCATCACGCGTCTGACGCTCACGACCTCAGGTTACGTCGTCACGGTGACGCGACTCCCCGGAACGCTCAAGCGATGAACGCCGGCAGCGGGCAATGCAGCAATGCGCAGCTCGTGCGCAGCAGTTCAGCCTCGTTGAGGGTGAGGTCGCCGTCGTCGCGGATGGCCACCACCAGAGCCTCGATCAGACGCTGCTTGTACTTGGGTTCGAGGGCGTCCAGGGGGGCCCAGCCGGTGTCGAGGGCACGCCACGGGTCGGGCGGGGGCGCGTAGGGCACCGAGGCGCCGGGGATGAGCGCCGTCACCGCCGCGGTGAAGGCGCGCTGGGCAGCAGCGGGGTCGTCGTTTCCCGTCGCCGCGAGCGCCGCCAGCAAGGTGAACGCCGCGCTCTCGACCTGCCGCACGTCGCCGCGACCCGGCTTGGAGCGGCCGACCGGGTCGTTGGCGTCGCGAATGTAGGCCGCGATGAGCCGGATCAGGCAGTACTCGAAGACCGAGGTCGTGCCGTCGGCCCGGGCGAGCTCCTCCAGCGTGAGCACTAGCGGGTCCAAGGTGCCTCGCGGGTGGGCGGTCACCAGCGGCGCCGCGATGCTCGCCAACGGCAGCCGCAACTGCGCCGGCAATGTGGTGAACAGATCGGCCAGCCCTTCGGCTGCCTTGGCCTCGGTCTGGCCGATGCGCTCGCTGATGACGTTCAGCTGGGCAGCGCGGATGGCAGGTGCCTGGTCGAGGACCATGGCCAGCACCAGTGGGATAGCGGTGCTTCCCTGGCTCGCGAGCTGCCGGAGCTCCGGTGGGATCTGCGCACTGAGCGCGGCACCGCGCTCGAGATCCTCCGGGGTGAGCGTGCCCACTCTCGCGCTGACTTCGGCCGGGGTCGTGCGGACCGCGGGAACCGCCGTCGGCGGCTGGCGCTGTAGGGCGGGGCCGCTGCCGGTGAGGCCCAGCGAGATGTCCTCGGCCAGGCCGTTCGGCGGCGCGGCCTGCCACTGCCCCTCGAGTTGCTTGATCTCGTCTGGATTGAAGGCCGCGTCGAGCGCCTTGATGCGTTCGAGGAGCGGCGGGTGGGTGGCGAAGAGTGCGCTGAACGACTTGCCGCCCTCGCCGAAGAGCATGTGACTGACTTCCTTGGCCCCGCGGGTGTCGGTCATCGCGGAGCCGGTTGGCAGCCCGGCGATCTTCTTCAGGGCACCCTCGAGCCCCGTGGTCTGCCGGGTGAATTGCACGGCCGACGCGTCGGCCAGCCACTCCCGCTGCCGGCTCACCGCGGCTTTGATCAGGCTGGCGAAGAATTGGCCGGCGAAGCCGAGGATCGTGAAGGCGATCGCGATCACGATGATCGGGGCACCGCCGCCCTTGCGGTCACCGCCCCCCCGTCCGCCGCCGAAGCTCAACACCCGCAAGCCGATGAACCCGAGCAGCAGGATGCCGGCGAGCAGGCCGATCAGCCGGACGTTCAGCCGCATGTCGCCGTTGAGCACATGACTGAACTCGTGCCCGATCACCCCCTGCAGTTCGTCGCGATTCAACTGCTTCAGCGCGCCGGCGGTGACCGTGATGGCGGCATCGGCCGGCGTGTATCCGGCAGCGAAGGCGTTGATGCCTGGCTCCTGCTCGAGCACGAACAACCGCGGCATCGGCACGCCGGAGGCCAGCGACATCTCTTCGACGATGTTCGTGAAGCGCCGCAGCGCAGGATCGGTGGAGGTGGGGTCGACCGGCACCGCCCCGACCGACAGCGCCACTGCCGAGCCGCCGGCCCGCAACGAAACCATCTTGAACAGCGTGCCGCTGGCGATGATCAACATCGTCACGGCCGACACGCCGATCAGCAGCGCGAAAATGGAATTGGCCGGCTGTGACCGCGCGAAGAAGAGCACCACCACGTCGACGAGGACGACGATGGCGAGCACCGCGGCAGCGAACAACAGCACCAGCCGGACCGTCGTCCCGCGGGCAGCGTGCTGACGCTCGAAGAAATTCACCTGCTAACCGCCCGACGCGCTCAGAACTGGACCTTCGGTGCTTCCCGGGTCTCGGGGTGCTCCGGTGCGATCTCCCACAGACCGGCCGGCGCGAAGTGGAACATCCCCGCGAGCACACTCGTCGGGAACGTCTCCCGCTTGTTGTTGTACGTCATCACAGAGTCGTTGAACGCCTGGCGCGAGAACGACACCTTGTTCTCGGTGGAGGTCAACTCCTCGCTCAGTTGCATCATGTTCTGGCTGGCCTTGAGGTCGGGGTAGGCCTCGGCGACCGCGTTGAACCGCAGCAGCGCGGACGTCAGCGCTCCCTGGGTGTCGGACAACTGCTTCATCGCGGCTGGGTCGCCCGGACTGGCCTGCGCGGCACTCAGGCCGGCCATCGCATTGGCCCGCGCCTGGGTGACTGCCTCGAGCGTGTCGCGCTCGTGCGCCATGTAGGCCTTGGCCGTCTCGACCAGGTTCGGGATGAGGTCGAAGCGGCGCTGCAGTTGCACATCGATCTGCGAAAACGCGTTCTTGAACGCGTTACGGGCGCGGACCAGGCCGTTGTACCCGCCGATCAGCCAGAACACGAGCAACAGCACGATGACGACGACGACGATGCCGATGACGATGCCCACGGCGAACCCTCCTACAGGTGAAAGTAGGCCAGAGCCTAGCGGGCTGAGCCGCTAGGCCAGCAGCTTGATGATCGCGACGACGCCGACGACCACGATCAAGCCTCGCAGCACCGCGGGCGGCAACCGCCGGCCGACTTTGGCGCCAAGCAGGCCGCCCACGATCGAGCCTGCGGCGATCAGGCCGGCCGCGGCCCAGTTGATGTGCTCGGTCGCGGCGATGACGAAGACGACGGCGGCGACCGCGTTGACCAGGCCGGCCAGCACGTTCTTGAGCGCGTTCTGCCGCTGCAGTGATTCGGCCAGCAGCATGCCGAGCAGGCCCATCAGCAGCACGCCCTGCGCGGCGCCGAAATAGCCGCCGTAGACGCCGGCCGCGAGGGTGGCCAGCCACAGCAGCGGCGTCACGCTTTCGCTGGTGGCGTGGCGTGTGTTCTCCAGCCAGCCCGAGACCCGTGGGCCGAAGATGACCAGCAGCAGGGCCAGCCCGATCAGCACCGGCACGATCGCCTTGAACGCGTTGGCGGGCAGGGTCAGCAGCAGCACCGCGCCGAGCACGCCGCCGATCACCGAGGCGGCGCCGAGTTGGATCGAGCGCTCCCGCTGGCCGGCGAGTTCCCGGCGGTATCCGTAGGC